>SKOL01000244.1 GCA_007120055.1 Anaerobacillus sp. | reverse complement strand
TTAGGCGTACACGAATTTTATATTTTGTGGATTTTCTATTCTATATAAAACAATGGTTGTTTTCTAAAGAGAGTTTTCTAAAAATTTACAATTTTCAGTTCAAGAAGAGCGGAATGGTTTCATTTAAATGGAGCTGGTTTTACAAAAGAAAAATTATTCTAGGATAGCCAATCAAGTTAATTATAGGTTGATATTAAAAAACAAATTTGAGGGGGAAGTATTATGAAGAAAATGATTGTAAGCATTATTTCTGTATTTATTTTATTACTAGTCACTGTGGGGTGTAGTTCAGAAAGCGCTGGATCAGCTGATGGAAAAACTGAAACAGAAGATACATTTAGCTTCCGCATCGCTGGGCAATCTCCGGATGATCATCCAAGTACCCAAGCATTGTATACTTTTGCAGAACAAGTAAAAGAAAAAACTGATGGACGCATTCAAATGAGAATATTTCCAGCAAACCAGTTGGGTGATTATACAACAGTTTATGAAGAATTAGTAAGAGGTACAATCGAAATGGCTTTAATTAGTACACCTAGTAATCTAGATAGCCGTTTAGAATTACTCTATATGCCATATATAGCAAAAGGTTATAACGATATAGTTGATACACATGGTACTGATTCTTATGTTTTTGAGGTGATGCGTGAACTTAATGAAGAACTCGGTGTTCAGTTTTTAGGCTTTCATGCAAATGGGTTTGGTGGTCTTGGAACAACCAAGGAAATAACAAACTTATTAGAATTAGGGGTAGATAAGGATTTATTACTACGTGTACCACCGATGGATATATTTAGACAACCAATGGTAGATATTGGTTTTAGAACTGTGACGATCCCATATGCAGATCTATATACTGCTTTACAAACTGGTTCAGCAGATGGCTGGTCTGGTGGCGAAGCTTCCTTAAATTATCTTGGGTTTCGCGATGTAATAAAGTACTATTATCAAACTAATGATTTTGTTAATGTAGATTCTCTTTTAATGAATAAGGAGTTGTTCGAAAAACTTAACGATGAAGATCGCTTAATTATAGAAGACTTGGCTAATGAATTAATGTTAAAGAGTTTTGAAATTGCTGAGGGTGATGATGAGAAGTACCGCAAATTAATGGAAGAAAGAGGAATTGAAGTAGTTGATTTGAGTGAAGAAGAAATTAGTAAAATAGCTGAACATGTACGCGAGAATACTTGGCCAAATCTTAGAGGCCGTTTAGGTGATAAAATTATTGACGAGTTATTGAAACAATAAAATAAACCTGATTAGTGGGAATGACATTTCTATTCAGATTAATAGTCGATAAGTAATGTCATTTCCACATAAATTTTGAGCCTTAATTTTTTAAAGGTGTTAAAAAAGATTAGGGAGATTTATGCTGAAAGGGAGCGGTTTACTTTGAATATTTTACTTAAATTACAGAAGGGTATTTTAATTATATCTAGTTTACTTATCCTCCTTGGCTTATTCATAACTGTAACTTTACGTTATGTTCTTAAAATGGATTTGTTTGGGATAGAAGAACTACTTCTAATTCCCATTTTCTTATTGTATTTTATAGGTGCTGCTTATGGTAGTTATGAAAAAAGTCATATTACTGCAGATCTTTTGGATTCATATATTAAAAACAAAAAATTCAAATTATGGAATGGTTTGATTACTTCACTTATTACAGTTCTTGTATGTTTAATAATTACTTACTGGAACACAGAATATTTTATCTGGAGTTTTAATCAGGGGGCAAAAACGTCGGGGTGGGGAATACCTTTATTTATACCTCACGGAACTGTATTAATGGGATTTATATTGATGTCTTTTTATTCTTTAATCCATCTATACCGTCAAACCCGTTTGATTATAGAAGAGATGAATAAATAAGGGGGGAATAATGACTATGTTGATTGGTTTAATGATTTTACTTGTTACATTAATAATTGGAGTACCGATCCCATTTGTATTTTTAGCGACTGTTATTTATTTAATTTTCTCATTGGGATATGATCCTAGTTTTTTAATTCCATATGGATTTAGCAAGCTAAATAATACAGTATTGTTAGCAATACCTCTTTTTATTATTGCTGGTGGAATAATGAGAACTGGTGGAATTGGCAAAAGAATTGTAGACTTTACTGAGGTTATTGTTGGAAGAACAAAGGCGGGTATGGGAGTAGTCACAATAGTAGCTTGTGCAATTTTCGGTGCTATGTCTGGTAGTGCGGCCGCTGCACTTACGAGTATCGGTAAAATAATGTTACCTCGCTTAGAAGAAGTTGGGTACTCAAGAGGCTTTGCTACCTCATTAGTTTCTAATGCTTCAGTACTCGGGCTACTTATTCCACCTAGTGCTATTATGATTTTGTACGCGTGGGTTGGAAATCAATCCGTATTGGCTAGCTTTTTAGCAACTGTAGGTCCAGGTATTGTTTTGATGATACTATTAAGTATTATTAATACAATATATATGATGAAAAAAGATGTTAATAAATTGGAAATACCAAGTGAGGTTGTTTTATCAAGTCGTAAACAATTTCGGCGAAAAACTATTGCGGCTATTCCTGGATTATTAATGCCAATCATTGTGTTAGGCAGTATTTATGGAGGAATTATGACACCAACGGAAGCTGCTGCAATAGCAGTAATTTATGCAATTCCTGTTGGTTTTTGGATTTATAAAGAAATGGATCGAAAAAGTCTTTTTAAGGTATTGGTAGAGGGAGCAACTACAACAGGAGTAATCATGGTTATGTTATATTCTATTATGATCTTAAGTCGCATTATTATTATGGAAGATGTACCTAATACATTGATGGGATTATTATTTACTATAACAGAAAATCCATTGTTACTAATGTTATTAATTAATCTATTTTTAATTATTATCGGAATGTTAATGGATGACGTTAGTGCGGTATTACTGGCTACTCCTCTTCTGTTACCAATAGTTGTGAATATCGGTATTGATCCGATTCATTTTGCTGCGATTATAGGAGTAAACTTGGGTTTAGGACTTCTTACTCCACCGACAGCGCCTTTATTATATCTAGGCGGTCGAATGAGCAAAGCATCAATTAATCAAATGATGGGTCCAACGATGGTAATGCTTTTGTTTGCTTGGTTACCGACATTACTTATTACGACATATTTCCCTGAAGTTGCATTATTTTTACCACGATTACTTTTAGGTATGTAATTATTAAGAGCTTACTATTAGTTTCGCAGTTTCAAAGGTATTGGTCTTTATATTTAGAAATTGATCAATTGTTTAAAAAGAATAAATATGTATATATAATAAAAGTAGTAATTGACTGAATACTTATTGGGTGTTATTGTCCAATGAAACTTTTCACGTCAAAAAAAACTTTTATTGGGTATTTAGGAAGGTTGATTTTTATGGAATTTGAAAGTAATGCTTCAAATAACTGTATTAAGAATATTATTGCTATAAAAGAATCGTTACCGAAAAAACAAAAACAATTATGTGATTATATAATTGAAAATTTTAACGAATTAGGTCTATTAACAGTAAAAGAATTAGCTGATGCAGCAGGTGTAGGTACATCTACAGTTTTACGTGTTATGGAAACTTTAGGGTACCCGAGTTTTCATGACATGCGTAAAGATTTTCATGAAGTTTCGGTTAATACATCGGTTACTAAATGGCGTTATGTGCAAGAATCTTTTCAAAATAAAAATATAGATAATGGTGGCTCGGGAGCAATAACTCATGTTTGGACGGAAGTTATAAATTTATTAGATAAGTCGTTGAGTGAAAGTTTAGACGAAAACTTTCAAAAAACAGTTGAGTTAATGGTTAATTGTAGTCGTATAAATATACTTGGTCTCCGAGTATACAAATCAATTGCATTTTATTTAGAACATCTAATTGAGGAATTTTATTCAAAAACAAGACAACTTAGCTTTGATAGTGAAGCATTATATGATAGAATACTTCAATTTAATAAAGATGAAATATTAATTGTTTTTGCGTTCGAACCATATACTTATAGGACATTAGAAGCTGCAGAGTTTTGTCATAAAAGAGGTATTCCAATTGTTTTGATTACTGATCATCTTTCTTGCCCGATTGTGACATGCGCTACGACGGTCCTTAAGGTTCAAGCTAGTGAAAAGCAATTTTCTGCCGTTCCTACTATCGCATTATTAGAAGCACTAGTTGTTGAATTGGGTAAGAGGACTGCAGAAGTCTCAATTCAAAAAGTTGAACTTCTTGATAAAACTCTAAAGGAACAAAAAATAACCCGTTCATGAAAATATCCCTATTATCGTTTGGGCTTCACATAAATAAGCTTGCAGTTTTAATACTATAGAATATATTTTTTAATTATCTAAAGAACTTTTAAAAATTGGAGGCATAATGATGTGGGTAGTTACTGTCTATTCAATTAAGAAAATTACAATGTTTGAATTTGATACTGAAAAAGAAGCAAGAGAAGCTTCCAAAACAATTTATGGATACAAAATTATATCAGAAATTGATTAACTTAATGATTGCGAAAAGTGGAAGAAGTTAAAATGGAAATGCCTGAAATTTGGATAGAACCTGGCCGTTCTTTAGTAGGTGATGCTGGAACAACGCTGTATACAATAGGATCTTACAAAGTAATCCCAAATGTTCGTAACTATCTTGCAGTGGACGGTGGGATGAGTGACAACTTACGTCCATCTCTTTACAAAGCAAACTATGAAGGAATATTAGCAAAACGTGCTAATGAACCAGCAACAGAAACATATTCAATTGCAGGTAAGTGCTGTGAAAGTGGAGATATGTTGATTTGGGATTTATCCCTACCAAAATCTATAGATCAAGATATTCTTGCCACATTTTGCACAGGTGCATATGGGTATGCGATGTCAAATAATTATAACCGCATCCCTAGACCGGCTGTCATTTTGTCGAAGAAGGAGAAGCTAAACTAGTGATAAAACGTGAAAGCTACGAGGATCTTGTCCGTCTTGACCTTACAATAAGGAAAAGGGCTTCGGTATTAGCACTATAAGTTTTATTGGGTGAAAGTTAATTGGAATAAGTAATATGTTTCTTATCGGGCAACCTAAAGGTCAGCTCAGCGGACATTTCCCGTTAGTTTTCACCAAATACATAAAAAACGACACAATTTTTCGCTTAAGCGAAAAATTGTGTCGTTTTTTTATCTGCACTTCATATTGAAAATGTAAAAGAAGATAAAGCTACAACAGTGTCTTCACCTCCTTCTCTCTCCAACTTT
>SKOL01000188.1 GCA_007120055.1 Anaerobacillus sp. | reverse complement strand
GTGAGTGGGCCATTCCATTCATCATTAATGAAGCCAGCGGCTAATAAGCTTCAAGAAGTTTTAGATACGTTACAAATAAAAGATGCTACTCCTCCGGTTGTCGCTAATGTATGTGCGACGGAAGTAACAAAAGCTGAAGATATAAAGCAAAAGCTTATTGAACAAGTGTATTCACCAGTATTATGGGAAGACACAGTAAATTATTTGCTGAACCAAGGTGTTGATACATTTATTGAAATCGGTTCAGGAAATGTTTTATCTGGTTTAGTAAAAAAGGTGAATCGTAGAGTAAAGGTATATGCGATCAACGATCGTGAAACGATGGATAAAGCAATCGAAAGTTTAAAAGGAGGGAATATTTAATGCTAAATGGTAAGGTGGCACTTGTTACAGGAGCATCACGAGGGATCGGCAGAGCGATTTCCTTGCAACTTGCTAAACAAGGAGCAAAAGTTGCAGTAAACTACGCAGGAAATGAAGCCAAAGCAAATGAAGTAGTTGAAGAAATTAAAGCCCTTGGTGGTGAAGCGATTGCGATTAAAGCCGATGTTGCCAATGTAACTGACGTAGATGCAATGGTTAAAGAAACGATTAAAACGTTTGGTTCTTTAGAAATTCTTGTGAATAACGCTGGTATAACACGTGATGGCTTAATTATGAGAATGAAAGAAGAAGATTGGGATGCTGTTATTAACACAAATTTAAAAGGCGTGTTTAACTGTTCGAAAGCTGTAACAAGACAAATGATGAAGCAACGCTTCGGTAGGATAGTTAATATTTCTTCGGTTGTCGGTGTATTAGGGAACGCTGGTCAGGCAAACTATGTTGCAGCCAAAGCAGGTGTGATCGGCTTAACCAAATCGTTAGCTAGAGAATTGGCGAACCGAAACATTACAGTGAATGCTGTTGCGCCTGGTTTCATAGAAACTGACATGACTGATGAATTATCAGAAGATGTAAAGAAAGAGTTGTTAAAGCAAATTCCGCTCGCTAAGCTGGGACAGGCAGAAGATATTTCTGCAGTAGTACGCTTTCTCGTAAGCGATGATGCCAATTATATGACAGGTCAAACATTACATGTCGATGGTGGAATGGCAATGAACTAATTGTTTAATATCATGTTTTATCTTATAATGTGTACATAGGTTTTTAATTGAGCGAATTTCATAATTACCTAAAATGAGCCATATCAAACTGTATGTAGTTGCGAGCGGTTTAACGCAACTACATACAGATACTTAATGGCGACAATATTGAATTATGAAATTCATTAATTAAGATTCATTAATTAAGTATGGATTATAGATATAAATAATCTATTTTTGAGAGGGGGTGAACTCATGGCAGACGTATTATCAAGAATCACAAAAATCATCGTAGACCGTCTTGGAGTTGATGAAGCTGAAGTAAAGGCTGAAGCTACTTTCAAAGAAGATTTAGGAGCGGATTCACTAGACGTAGTAGAACTAGTGATGGAACTTGAAGATGAGTTTGATTTAGAAATTTCTGATGAAGATGCAGAAAAAATTGCTACTGTTCAAGATGTTGTTAATTACATAAACAGCCACCAGTAGGTTAATAACATGTGAGGATGATTGAACTTGGACGAGCATTTTTAATGTTCGTCCACTACAATTGATCATCCTCTTTAAATTTTAAATAGTTTTTGTGAAAAAATAAGGACTTTTTCACTTGTAAGAAGTCTTTCATAATACGCATGAAAGGTTCTGGAGGTTACTATGCAACAATCTTCAAGGAAAATCCGCAGAAGAACATCGAAACGTTCTGAAAAACGAATTCAGTTAACATCAGTACAAAGATTAAAGTTTGAAAAAGTGTTGGAAAAATTTGGTGTTCAGTTTAAAAATGAACGTTTAATTATTCAAGCATTTACTCATTCATCCTATGTGAATGAGCATCGCATTCGCCCGTTCGACGACAATGAACGGTTAGAGTTTTTAGGAGATGCAGTGTTAGAGTTAGCGGTTTCTCAATACTTGTTTAAAAAATTCGAGACAATGAGTGAAGGTGAGATGACAAAGCTAAGAGCTGCTATTGTTTGTGAACCGTCACTTGCAAAATTTGCCATCGATTTAGCGTTTGGAGACATTGTACTTTTAGGTAAAGGTGAGGAGATGACTGGGGGAAGAGAACGCCCAGCGCTTTTAGCTGACGTATTTGAATCTTTTGTTGGTGCGCTATATTTAGACCAAGGATTAGAGGCTGTTTACCAATTTTTAAGCAAAACAATATATCCTAAAATTGATGAAGGTGCTTTTTCTCATATGATGGATTTTAAAAGCCAATTGCAAGAATTTATTCAAAGAGATGGGCTTGGAACGATTCAATATCATATTGTTCAAGAAAGAGGCCCAGCACATGCTCGGGAGTTTGTATCCGAAGTGATATTAAACGACAATAAATTAGGGTTAGGTGTTGGAAGATCTAAAAAAGAAGCTGAGCAGCAAGCTGCGCAAAAGGCTTTACAAAAACTAACAGAAAAATAACCTGAAAAAGAGGTTGAATCAAATACTCACGATACAGAACATTTAAAACTAATTATCCTTTAAATGATTTATGTAAGTGTGAGCTATTGTTTCAACCTCTTTTTATATTATCCCAATGCGCTTCCGCTTTTCGATTGTCTAGCTTCAGGAGCATCCGCTTTTCTTATTACTTTTTACGAAGGTTTCCTAACTCTGATATAATAGCATCAATTTCACTGACGCTAAAAGATGTTTTACTCATGATCATTTCGTAAATATCTAATAGATCTTCATAGTTTTCTGTATCAAAACTTTCCGGCCTCATTGCTCCGCTATTTACTACTTGTAATTTCTCTTTAATATTTGTAATCATAAATTCAATATTTTCGCGGTTATTCTCTTTTAAATTCATTATTAATACGCATCCTTTCTTATGGTGATTAATTTATATAGCTAATTTTTATGTAAAAGTTGGGTTTGTTACCTACCGCCTGACTTATACTTCATAGATGGTGACGGTTATCGTCAGGAGCGTTTTTTATGAAAAAAGGCGGGTGCTTTTGCGAACGAACGTCTGAGATTCGTTAGAAGGTCAAGGTGAAGTGAGGGAAAGCACCCGCCTTTTCCATATTTGGTGGTTACGTTTTTCGCCAGGTGGCGGCAGGCAAGCCGACATGAAGGTTTTGTATGAAACTAGCTATATATAGTTATTGTACCACCTTAATAAAGATTTTCATAAAATTTTTAACTAATACAGTAAACATCATCACTTTATCTAAAAAGATATGATAAAATAGACAAGTTAAAGGTATTGATTAACACTATACAATTATAATGAGGTGGAAGCATGTTCCTCAAAAGGTTAGATATTGTCGGGTTTAAATCCTTTGCTGAACGGACATCAATAGATTTTGTACCAGGTGTAACGGCTGTTGTCGGACCAAATGGAAGTGGAAAAAGTAATATTTCCGATGGAATCCGTTGGGTGTTAGGGGAACAGTCAGCAAAGTCACTTCGTGGAGCAAAAATGGAAGACATTATATTTGCAGGTAGTGATACGAGAAAACCGTTGAACTTTGCTGAACTTACGTTAACTTTAAATAATGAAGATCATCATTTAGCCATTGATTACAGTGAAGTGAGTGTAACAAGGCGTGTTTATCGTTCTGGAGAAAGTGAATATTATATTAATAAACAAAGTTGTCGCTTAAAAGATATCCATGAACTATTCATGGATTCGGGATTAGGTAGGGAAGCTTACTCTATTATTGGGCAAGGGAAGATTGAAGAAATTTTAAGTAGCAAATCAGAAGAGCGACGAGTCATTTTTGAGGAAGCCGCAGGAGTTTTAAAATATAAGACAAGAAAGTTGAAGGCTGAAAGAAAGTTAGCGGAAACTCAGGAGAACTTATATCGCGTTGAAGATATAATACATGAATTAGAAGGTCAAGTTGAACCTTTAAAAATTCAAGCATCGATGGCTAAAGATTACCTAGAGAAGAAAGATGAGCTAAAGAAAGTTGAAGTAGGATTATTAGTTTACGAAATTGAACAGTTACATAATCAGTGGCAACAGCAAAAGCAAAAAGTTGAGCAACTTTCTTATGAACAAGTAGAAATTTCTTCACAAATACAAGTGGAAGAAGTAAAGATTGATGAGTTTCGTGAAAAAATGAATGCGATTGATGGATCTATTAATGATCTTCAAGACGTTCTTTTACGTACTAGTGAGCAACTAGAGAAAAACGAAGGACAAAAAGAAGTTTTAAAGGAAAGAAAAAAAAATTACGATCAAACAAAAGAAAATTTAGTAGAAAAGATCGATAATTTCAAAGCGAAAAAAGTGTCTCTTGAAGAAAATGTAAAAGTTGAAAACGAAAAGCTTATACAGTATAAAGATCAGTTAAATAGTACAAGTAAACAATTAAGTGAAGAATTGAAGGTTCTTGAATCACTAGAAGAAGATATTGAAACTGAACTTGAAAGAATGAAGGCAGATTATATTGAAGTTTTAAATGAACAAGCCTCGATTCGCAATGAAATCAGGTACTTACAGGAACAATTAGGGCAAAGAAAGCAAAAAAGTTCTTATTTAGACAATAACAATAGCACTTTATTAGAACAAAGAGATAATTTGTTAAAAAATGAAAATTTATTAAAAGAAAAAGTTCTCAAAAAACAACAATCTATAAATGAGCATGCACTGAAGTTAGGAAATACTAATATGCAGCTGGAAAGTTTAACGGAAAAATTTGAACAATTGGAAGTTCAACTTTTTGAGGCTGTCGGCTTTGTTCAAAAAATCCGCTCTCGTAAAGATGTGTTAGAAGAGATGCAAGCCGACTTTTCTGGCTTTTTTCAAGGCGTAAAAGAAGTACTAAAAGCAAGAGGTGAGAAATTAAAAGGGATCGAGGGAGCGATTGCTGAGCTTATTAATGTACCGAAAAATGTTGAACTAGCGGTTGAAACAGCTTTAGGTGGTGCGATGCAACATATTGTTGTCGGTACTGAAGAGAATGGTAGGCAAGCAATTCAATTTTTAAAGAATCACCGTTTCGGACGCGCAACATTCTTACCTTTATCGGTCATTAAAACTAGAGATTTTTCACAATACGATCGCCAAAAACTACAAAATCACCCTGCTTTTATAGGTGTTGCTGTTGATCTTATTAATTTTGAAGAAAAGTACCGTTCGGTTATTTCTAATTTGCTAGGTCATGTCATTGTTGCTAAAGATTTAGTAGGTGCCAACGAATTAGC
>SKOL01000181.1 GCA_007120055.1 Anaerobacillus sp. | reverse complement strand
TTTTCAGATTAGCCGCTTTCGCCATTCTTTCTAACGTTTCTTCAACACGATACGTCTCTGCTCCATATGTTAGCATAATTTCACCTGCTAACAAGCAAATATCCATCATTTCATCTGCCTTAGCCATCTCACTCTCCCCTTTTATAAGAATGTACAATTTATAATGTAAAATTTACAATTGTCAAAGTAACGCTTCGACGTAATGCGATCCATAACTCATAACTCAACACTCTTAACTCTTAACTCATAACTCATAACTCATAACTTAGAATTCTACATCGTTTGTCCAAATAAGTATAGGATATATGCTAAAAGAAGGAAAGAGCCAAATAGAAATGTTTCAATAATTCCTTTAGATTTTTCTTTGCTAACTTTTACAGGCTTTTGTTTCTCGTTATTTTTGGTTGGTTGTTTTTTATGAGAATTTACAATAGAATGCTTTGATTTACTTATACAACTAATTACGTCTTTCTTCATCAACTGAGCGTTACCGTATTTTCCTTGGAGCGCGTTCATTAATACGACTTCATACTGACGCAAAACGGACTTTCGCTGAATTCTTTCTTTTAACTGCTTAATGCCTTCTTGGTTTTTTTCAAAGCGGTTTGGATAGCAAATGTTGATCATAATCATTGCAACTGAAAATAAATCATAACTTGGCTCTGCTTTACGAGTGCCTAAGGCCCAATAACCACGGTCAAAAAACTCAGTGTATTCTTTAATTGAACGTCCTAATAACGTTGTTCCACCAACATCAAGCCAACGAATTCTCGTTGGATGACCTATGACAATTAAATTATCAGGCTTTAAATCTCCAAATACCCACCCCGCCTGGTGAAGACGATCAAGATCTCCTAACAATTGCACCATTAAAATACCAATCCATTCACTTCCCTTCCCATTAATAAAGGAAAATAAACTTTGACCTTTTAAATATTCCATTGCATAAAAAGGAAATGTCCCTTCATTGGTTACCCAATCATCGACATCGATTAAAGAAGGTCCAAGGATTTGTCCTTGGACCTTTGAGAAATGTTTGAGGACATTTACTTCGGAAGTAATCGCCATACTATTAAGCCCTATTTTTACGGCTACTAGCCCTGAAGGAGACTCAGCTAAATAAACAGATCCTGTAGCGCCATTACCTAATTCTTTAACAATTTTATAAGGCCTTTTATGCCATTTTCCGATTAACTTTGTTCCAGAAGGAAGATTACATACCTGACTCTTCTTGATACTCGTCATCAGAAATCAGACTCCTTCTACTTTTTCTTGGGAACATTTCAATCGCTTCTTGTAGGGCTGGTCCCGTTGGCGTAATCCCACCTGATGATAGCTTATGAAATACACCTGTTAATGATTCTATTTTTGGCGTCCAGCTTAATAGTTTATCAACATCCTTTCTTTTCCCCGGAAATGAATACAATGAGAATTTATTTGAACCGATACGAGAGTTTAAGCTAATTGATAAATCCGTCAATGCCTCTTGAACCATTCCTAACTTATTTTTCATACTGGCACTCGTATCTACTAAAATTAAAAGATCCAGGTCCATCGTTTCGCCGAGTTCATCTACGACTTCCATTACTTGACCACGTTTTTCTGGTGGTAAATCTTCTATTTCTTGATCTTGTCCTAGTATTTGCGTTAACTCTCTATTAACGACTCCGTGAATCGTTTGTGTCATTGCCTGTCGAGTGACCATTTGAACCGTCTTTGCAAGCTGCTTTGTATAGACAACTTGGCTTATACCACCACCTGAAAGTGCAATATTTTTTATTTCCTCAATACCTTGCTCACTTATACGATCGTCATCAACCACACCAATAACGTTTACAGTAATTCCTTGCTCTTTTGCCAAAGCGGCAATCGCAATCGGATCCTCACCTTGGTTTGAACAACCATCTGTTAATAATAGAATTTGCTTTAACGTCCCTTTTCCCATAAGCCAATTCCCCTCCAATTTATCTGAATGTTACCATCATTCACTTTTTTTGAAGGGAATATACTTTGTTAATTTAAAATGTACAATTTACAATTTAAAATTAAAAATTGGTGCGGGTAACGCTTCGAAGCCTCTTGTTATTTTGAATTTACATTTTAATAGAAAACTCCCATGACGATTCATCTTCACCTTCTAATCTATAAAAGAACGAGCAATTTCCCTCTCTTCGCTGTACACTTCTAGCGAATTTTAGAGGCTCGTTCCGGAAATCACTCGTTCTTTTATCATACAAAAATGGTGATATCCTAACAAAATCCTCTGTAAATACCAAGATAGCCCCTCAGTTTTTAATTTTTAATTAAAACTACGAAGCGCTACCCAAACAACTCAAAACTCTTCACTCAAAACTCACAAAGCTTTCTTCCTATTCAAGCTAGAATTATCGTACATTGGAATTGAGGCCCACTTCGGTAAATTTCGTTCAATATTGGCAACGACAACCGTCATATCGTCTTCAATTCGGTTTTCACTTGAGCGAATGACTTGTTCAATAATTAAGTCTGCTACTTCCTGTGGATCTTCTGATTTAATTTCTTTAATGATTCGTCTCATCCAAGCCTCATTGTTTTCTACATGTTTTGGACCGTCAAAAATACCATCGCTCATCATAATAAGTAAATCTCCTGCTTTTAGCTGTTCACTAACGACATCGACATCAAACTCATTAATAATCCCCATCGGTAAGTTACTTCCTTCAATCATACGGACTTTGTCACCTTTCTTTACAAAGCTAGGTGTCGATCCAATTTTCAAAAACTTCGCCGATGCATCTTGAAGATCAATCATCGCTAAATCTAATGTAGAAAAAATTTCATCTGTTGAGCGTAAAGATAAAACAGAGTTAATCGATTTAATAGCAACAGTTTCCTCAATTCCAGAATGTAATATATTTTGTAATAGTTTTAAAGTCTCATTACTTTCTAAATGCGCTCGTTCTCCGTTCCCCATACCATCACTAATTGCTAAAGCATATTTACTTGAGCCTATTTCCATCGTCGAATAACTATCTCCAGAAATCCATGCTCCACCTTTTGCAACGGTTGCTATCCCTGTTTCAACCACAAATTGCTTCGTTGAGCCAAACGATACGTTCGTATGTCCATTCGGATAAAAATCTTGTTCTGACTTCTTAACTACGATCGTTTCCTCTAATATATCTGAAAGCATAGGAGCAATAATCTTCTCACACTCTCCATGCGTATTAGTTGGCACACTTATTTCAATATCAACATTTCCTTCATCTAAACGAAAAATCTCAACATGACCAATATCTACTCCAGCATCACGCAAAGCATCTAGTATTTGCTCTTCTTGAACTTGTAAATTCTCTCGTTCTTTTTGAATTTCTTTGGCAAAGTCACCCATCACTTTTGAAACCCCAGAAAGCTGGTCCGCGACAAGCCTTCTACTTTCTAATAATTGTTTTTTTAACTTTTTCCCAGCTTGGTATTGGCTTAGCTCATGTTGAATGACATGAACCACTTTATCCGCCTTTAAACAATACCTTGACCAATCTGATTTTATTCGACTACATACTTGCCCCTCCTCTTCACAACTTCCCATAATATCTTGCATATACGTATATGTTTTATCAAAATTAGTTGTCCAACATTGCTGCTTTCGAAAGCACATTTGACAAGTCTTCTCTGTAACATTACTTAAAAAGTAGTCAACTTCTCGTTCTGGGTCATCATCATCATTCGTTAAATGCACATTAGAGAAACTATTAGATAGCGTCTGAAAAAGCGTTGAAAATTGTTCAACTTTTCCAGCAGTGACATCCCGAAATTTCCGTAAATATTGTTGCTGCTCTTTCCAGTACTCAGCTGTCCCCGGTATATATTTTGCAAGTTTCATAATGAAGTCTCTAGGGGTAATGAAGAAAATAGCAATCGCTACTAATGACTCCATGACTGTAATTCCAATTTGTCCACTACCATCAGCATAAAGACCGATTAAAACCGTTCCAACTAATAAACCAGCTCCGACACCGATTTTTTTTCCTTCTTTTAATAACCCTCCTAATAAACCAGAAAATGCTAATAAACTCATTTGATAGAGACTAGCAACACTAGCTAAACTTAAGATTAACCCTGTCACTACTCCGACCGTTGAACCGATTGCCGCACCACCGACAAACGCAAAAATTAAAACTAAATATCTCGCGAAGATATGTTCAAGAGCCATTCCATACATTACCCAACCTACTGCGCCCGTCATTATGGAAGCTAGTAAAATAATTAAACAAATAATCTCTTCATTTTTTAACGAATGTTTCTTTTTTCGATCCATAATCAACGGTACACTTTGAATGAAAATCATTGTCAATATAAAGCTTAAACCACCTTCAACTGCAGAAACGAGCCATATATAATTTGTTATCGTTCCTTCAATTACATAGGCAAAGGAGATTTTTGAAATAAAAACTGAACTAAATACTAAAATCGGTAATAATTTAAGCTTGTCCTCATATAATTTAATAGAAAGTCGATATAGTATTAAAAAAAGAAAGATAGAAGCAAATGCATAAGCCCCATGAATTGGCACTAGTGTTATCGCACCACTAATTAATGCCAACATCGCAATCATCGCTTTTTCCCTTTTCAACAAAAAGATCGTCGCAAAAAACGGCAAAATAAAAGGGAGCATTTCTGATAGTATCATCGCTCGACCGAGTAAAAATCCAATAATAAAAATTAAAAAACCCCATTTATAGAGCACTAGAGAAGGTAGATTGCTTAACCGTTCTGTAATTCTTCCCTTTAACTGGTTGTCCGAATCTACTGAATCAGACACCACTGCCCCTCTCATTGGCTCAACAACTTTCAGTACTTTTCGAAACACTTACATCCACCACCCATATTTTTTATCGTGCTCTTATTATAAACAGATTTTTCTTTCAATTTTTGTCAAAACAACAGAGCATCTTAAAAGAATCGTTCGACTAGTTTCTAGTAACCCTGCCAAAATACCACTAAATGGTAGGATTTTATTTATAAATCATGTAAAAGAACTCGAAATATACAAATAAAACAGCCGATTAGCACGAAAATTGTTACACGAAAAGCGAAAGCGCAAAAAAAAGCTTACTCATACGAGTAAGCTTTTAACTCTTTATTTAATTTGAGTAAGAATCCATCTATTACTGTCAATTTGCAGCAAGTTATCCTCGTCTAGCTCCTCGACCTCCACGCTTAGATTCAGTGTTTCGCTTTATTGAAGTCAGTCTTTCCTCACTATCT
>SKOL01000548.1 GCA_007120055.1 Anaerobacillus sp. | reverse complement strand
ACCTTTTGCGCACTATTGGAACTAAAGTTTTCAGGCCAAACATCGTTAATATCAAATGGACTAGCAATTTGATACGTTTCTAAATCTTCCTCAAAATATTTGGCGATCCATTTTTCATCTTTCGGGATGGATCGCATCGATAAAATCGGATACCCTTTCACTTGATATTCCTCAAGAACTCGATGGTTTAAACCTGGGTCAGAGTGATATGGACGACCGATCATAAGTAATGCAAGACGGCCATCTTTTTCAACATTTTCAAGTATTTCTTTTCCTTTTTGCTCCATTTCTAAATCAAACTTTTTCATTGCTTGTAAACCTTGTTCAACGGCAAAACTATTCTCATCTTCCGTTATATTTAAATGTTCCCTAAGCGCCTCAAGTAGTTGTAGTTTCATAAAGTTTTTTTCTACAAACGTAACCGCTGGATCTAAGTACGTAATATTTTTCGTCTTAAAAAAATCTGTTTCTTTCGTGAACGCCGCTTTAATCACATTAGGTGAACCACTCACGATCGGGCAACTAGCCGTATCCATGACATTATCTAAATACGTCGGCAAATGAGTAACGCACGGAAAAAATATATAATCTAATTCGTGTTTTTCATGGTGTTTCGTTAATAAATTATGAACGTGTGCTTGCGTTACTTTTGACGGATAACAAGGATCTACGGAACCGTATTTACCACCCTTCATCCATAAATCTTCACTCGTATAATCACTAAAAATAATATTTTTCGCTTCTATACCGAGAGTCTCAAAGTATGTGCGCCAGAATGGGGCTGTAGACCATATGCTCAATACTCTAGGTATACCGATTTTAATGTTACGCCTTTGTTCAGCAGATACTTCGGAAGAACGTTGAAAACGCCGTTTAATTGGTACTTTTTTCGGCTCTAAAAATGGCAAAACTCTTCTTTCTATCTTCACGTCTTCTATTAAATCGTCTTCTTCTGGCATTGGACTAGGTTCATAAAAACGCTCAAACATTTTTTTTGCTTCATATTCTACTAAATTTGGATATTGTTTTTTCAGCTCATTACGTTTTTTCGTAAGGGCAATCACTGCGTCTTTATCTTCGACGGTTCCTTTTTCACAGCTAAACCCTGATATATACCTTGCCGTCTCCCCTTCAGGAGTCACTGTATCGATGAATGTACGGCTGCAGTGGTTTGGACAAAAATGACAAACCGTCGACTGATCATTTGTTGTCGTATACTCAATATTTAATGCTGTATTTAACCCGATAAATGACGTGTCACCTTTCCGTTTCACGACACGGAGGGCTTCCATCGCAGCACCAATTGCGCCGGCTTCACCAGTATGTGGATGAACAAAAACTTCTGCCTCAGGTACACGTTCTTTTATATAATCTACTTGTGCTTTGACAGCGGCCAAGTTATGCTGTGTTCCCCCTTGAAGAACAAATCGTTTCCCTAGCTCTGACATTCGTGGAATTTGCACCACGTATTGCCATATGTTTTTCGGTAAAACTTGTGCAAGCCCAGCAAGAAGTTCTTCTTTTGAATAGCCTTCTTTTTGAAAATTAACTCGGTCCGTATCTAAAAATACTGCACATCCGTAAGAAAATTTCGGTGATAATTCAGCTTGGAAAGCACTCTCTGCATAGTCATTGATCGGGATTCCGAATTGATCAGCCATTGCTTGTAAGAGCATTCCATTACCTGCCGAGCATTGATTAGATAATCGGAAATTGCGAATATCGCCATTTTTTAAAAATAGTACTTTAATATCTTGTCCACCAACATCACAAATAACATCTATATCTCCACAAAAGTGGACCGCACTTTGCATGTGTGCCACGGTTTCCACGATATTAACGTCAGCGTATAATGTCCGTTCTAGCACGTCTGCCGCATAACCTGTAGCCCCGAAACCGACAACCTTTAACGTAGCTCCATCTACTTCTGCCTGCTTTTTCAAATCTTTTAACAGTTCTTTCGTATCTTGAATCGGGTTTCCTTTCGACAGTTGATATGCTTTAAATAAAACTTGTCCATTTTCATCAATGAGAACAGCTTTTGAAGAAGTTGAACCACCGTCTACTCCTAAAACGGCGCGAACGACATCTCCTTTTTGAAATTGAGCTCGTTTAAATTCCGGTATTTGATACCGCTTTTTAAATTGTTCAAGTTCATCACTACTGTTAACTAGAGACGGACCTGCTGTTTCACCAAGTTTTGCTTTTCGACCGTATAAAATATAGTCTTTAAGCGACTGTATGCCTTTAAAAACACCGACGTTTTTAGGTTCGTATAAACCGTATACCGCAGAGCCAAAAGCTGCATAATATTGCGAGTTGTTTGGCACATAGATGAGTTCATCTATATCACAGTTAGGATATGGATAATTTCGTTCGTCCCAAACATCTTTAATTCGCTTCTTCCAACAATCTTGTAAAAAAGGTAAATACGTATTCGGACCACCTAGAAGAATCACTTCATGTCTTAACGTATTTCCTCTACTTAAAACTGATAAGTTTTGCATGACAATGGCGTCCGCTAGCGAACACATAATTTCTTTCGATGGTATTCCTGTTTTCGTTAAGTTTACGATATCAGTTTCAGCGAATACACCACACTTAGCAGCGACGTTATGAAGCTTTGTATCATCAAAACGAAGTTCTGCTACTTCCTCTTCTTTCATTCCTACTTTAATCATGCATTTATCGATCGTTGCCCCTGTTCCAGAAGCGCATTTATCGTTCATTGAAGTAATGGCGTGTTTTCCACCTGTTTTTTCATTTTCTTTAAAGATGATAATTTTTGCGTCTTGTCCACCTAATTCAACGACACTACCTGCATTAGGGTGAAGCTCTTCGACCGCCATCGTCACGGCATTCACCTCTTGAACAAACTTCGCCCCTAGAACTTCTGCTAACGGAAGCCCACCAGAACCCGTAATAAAAATGCGAACATCATCATTCATTTTAATTTGAAACTCGTTAATGATTTCTTCTAAAAAAGTAAGGACGAATTCCGCCTGCTTCGTATGGTGTCTTTTATACTTTGACCATAAAATCTCCTTTGTTTGAGGGTCAATTACTGTTGCTTTAACAGTCGTCGATCCTACATCAACCCCGATCACGAATTCTTTTTGTGTCATTACTAATCTCCTCTATGTATGTAAAAATAATTTTGACTAAGTTCAAGAATTGATCATGAAAATATCATTTTCAACTCATAGTTTCCAAAATAGACGTATCCACAAACAGCTTTTCCATGCTCGTTATAAACTATTCATTGAAATCAGCAGAAAACAGACAGCGACCTACCTCTCATCAAAAAAATGTAAAGTGTCATGTCGATTGTCCATAACCAGTGTTTTCCAACTTTCAGTTTACCAAATAAACAACAAACTAACTAGCCAACTACATACAAAACGCGCATGACAGTACCACCGTCACCATCTAATATGGAAAAGGCGGGTGCTTTCCCTCACTTCACCTTGACCTTCTAACGAAGCTACTGTCCTTAATCACATCATGAAATTCAACTTAGAATTTACTTCATGCTGCTTTGCGACGAGTAACCGCAGGAGCACTCTCAGACGTTCATTCGCAAAAGCACCCGCCTGTTTTCATACAAAAAGGCAAGGAGAACTGTCAGCATTCTCACCTGCCCTTTTCACTTAGTTTGTTATTGCTGAAACAATTTCTTTTCCTTTTTGGTTAAGGAGATCAGTATCAACTGCTTCTTTGTAATATTGTTCTAGTTTATTTTTTGTTTCTAAAGCTTTTTGTAAAAGCTCTGTTCCTTCTTTCATCTGTTGTTTATATTGAAGTTGTAATTCATCAAATTGTTGATCGTACTTAGAATCAACCGATTGGTCCATACAAAGTTCGAACATGTCGATGACTTCATCAGATTTTCGCGTAGGATCAATGACATGCGGAGCTGTTCCGTCTAGTATGGCGACACTTAATGAAGGAATAATAATCATATCTAAACTATGAGGGTCAAGCCCACAAGGAAAATATTGTACCGTTAAGCCTAAGTTTTCACCATACTTAGCAATTTTTCTCATTACTGTACTTTTCCCACTACCGGAACGGCCTTTAATAATATACCTTTTATTTATTTCATTCGTAATATTGTCAATATAATTAATCGCTCCTTTTGGCGTTGCTGCACCAAAAAACAGTTGCTTAACTATCGGTTTTTCACCGTCTATACTTACGTCATGAAATAGGTTAGCGGCCAATTGAGCTGTTACTTTATTTGCTTTATCAAAGTCCATTGCTGAAATATATAGTTCTTCCTTTTTTTTATGAATTTCAACGCCGTTTGCAAACCGAGCATAGGCCTCTTGGTGAAGTTTCTCAACTTCACTTTGTAACTGAATGATTAAATTTTTATTTTTTACGACAGTTGCTTTATTTAAAGCCTCATCAAGGTCAAAAACTTGTTCGATAAAGTTAGCGTATTTGGCTTCGATACCATTTCTTGCTCTCCCATCAATAACAGCAATACCCTTTTGGGGAATGATCACCCCATCAAGGTTTTCTTCATCTGAGGGATTATGAAGCCATTGAACTAAATAACCTTTTTGTTCGAAGTGTTTACTTATCTTTTTAAACAACTTCGTTTTTTCAGAACTCAAACTCCCTTTAACGACATATATTTTGTTAATACCATCTATAACATATTGAATAAGAGAAACATATCCCTTACTTGTGTTTCCATCTAAAAAATAATGCTTTGTAGTCACTTGTAAACCCTCCTATGGCTAAAACATTGGTAACCAAATAGATTAGACAGTTACCTAGTTTTTATCATATGCAGCTACCTAACGAGAAGTGCTAAGCAATGCATGAAAAGCACTTAAGGCTCGTCTGCGGTGCTTTCATTTACTCAAATCATAAGGGGTTTCTTGGTAAACATAATAGTTAAGCCAATTAGAAAAAATTAAATTAGCATGAGCCCGCCATCGTAACCTAGGGCTTGAGGCAGGATCATCATTCTTAAAGTAGTTGATTGGATAACAAATATCTAACCCTTTTTCCAAGTCTCTTTCATATTCTGTTTTTAGCGTTGTTGCATCGTACTCAAAATGACCGGTAATAAAAATTTGTTTACCATTTCTTGAGGCAACAATATTTACACCTGTTTCTGGTGATTCTGATAAAATTTCTAAATCTGGTATTCTCTCAATATCTTCTCTTCTCACTTCTGTATATCTAGATTGTGGAACGATGTACTCATCATCAAACCCACGTAATAAGTTTACATT
>SKOL01000384.1 GCA_007120055.1 Anaerobacillus sp. | reverse complement strand
TTCTATTTTCACCTACTAAACCTGCATTACGGAATATTTCCGTGTAATTTAGCATATCGGCTAACGTTGAGCGAAGAAAACCACCTGCATACATTGCCTCTGAATCCCACCAAGCACGGGAGGCGTAGACTTCCTTTTCTCCTTCAGTATCCTTTGATGCATATAACATCGTCACATTATCTGATTTTAAAACGGCTTCAATATCAAACGTACTCCTTACCATTCCTGCAGGCTTCAAAATGTTCTCTGTCACGTAAACATCATAAGGTGTACCACTTACTCTTTCAATGATTGCTCCTAATAGGGCGTAAGAATCATTGGAATAACTAAACTGTGTTCCAGGTTCCCCTAACAAATCAATTTCTAACTCTCCAATAAACTTCATTAACTCATCATAATTATCGATCGGGTCATGTTGCTTTAATCTTTCAAGCTGTTTTTCAGATACAGAAGAATCATTTTCCATCGTTCTTCTCATCGCATGATATAACGTTGGTAGCGGCGGTAAACCTGCCGTATGTGAAGAAGATGATGGATTGTCACCTTCTCTGTATGCTCTTTACTATTAAACTTTAACTCTGGAAGATAAGTAATCGCTCGATCATTTACAGATAATTTTCCAGCTTCCTGTAGCTGCATAATGGCAACGCCCGTAAACGATTTTGTAATCGAAGCAATTCCAAAGATCGTCTCTTTCGTAACTTCTAAGTTTTCTTCTACATTTCGGTGGCCGACGCCGCGCTCATAAACAACTTCTCCACCTTTCGCCACACCAAGGGCCGCTCCTGGTGCTTTATACTTTTCTAAAATTTTTTCCGCATAATTTTCGTAATTAGTCACCCAGTTTTGTTTATCCATCTCAACACACCACTTTCTAATCATAGTTTGTAAGCAATTTATTTCTATACTCTAAATATTCTATACCTTTTTAAGACTTCCTCTATTTGTCTTTAAGAATAGTTTGACAATCATACTATAATGGCTAAATGTACAAAATTAAGTACCTGCACTTATCACAGATACTAACTTAGTTTGTGAAGAAGAAGCTAAAAAAAGTTAAGTGCCAGGCACTTAACTTTTTAACTTATTATAAATTTATCTTGTTATCTACTATCTATCTGATGATAAAGCTTGCTCCAGACTTTGACATTCCTCTCTAATGAGAGAAAACAATTCACTGTCATGATAGTTTCCTCTTGAGAACACTGATTGCCTTTTTAATCCTTCATATTTAAAGCCGCATTTTTCTGCAACTCGACGACTTGGAATATTGTCTTTAGATAATTGGATCTCGATTCTATTTATTGGTTTTAATTCAAAAAGGTAAGCCACAAAAATTTGGAGAGCTTCAGTAGTATAGCCTTTGCCTCGATCCTCTTCTTTAAATATTCGATAGCCTACCTCATAACCCGGTAAATACCATACTCCTTTAAAATACGTTATATCTCCAATTAATCTATCGTTTTTATCTGTGATAACCATCGTTCCAAATTCATCGTTCCAAAAACCTGTATCCTGATACTGTCTCTTAAATAATGGTTCGCTTTTTAACATTACATTCCAATATAGCCCGGTGTTCGACAAATCATTGATTAATAATAACATTTCTTCCAAATCATCTTGCCTAACGGTTCTTAGATTAATAGCTTTCCCTTTTATCATAGTGATCTTCCTCTCTTCTTTAAGTGGATAAAGCTTGTCACCAAACATATTGCCAACCTTATCTTTACTTCTTTTTTCATTTGGAATTATAAAAATTCCAACTTAACTGCATGCTTTTTAGATCTTTGAGTTGTCCATTTACATTTACCCACAAATAGGTTGTCGGATGAGGACATTGAAAAATTGAAGGAAGTACATAAACTATATACCACTTCGTGCGTTCCATATGGGGCTATTCGGCAGTAACTGCAACAGCAAAAAATGGGAACAGAGTCATTCTCTATTTCCCATTTTTTGTTGCTCCCTTTTATTATGTTAGGAAAACATTTTGACCTAAAACATTGACTATACCCTACAATCCTCACATACCCAGCTTATTGGTTGTCTTTTACCCGTTCCACATTTTTCACAAGGATTTTTCTTTTCTTCCTTTTTCATGAGTAGTTCCTCCAATATCTTTGATTTTCCTACCACTTAGTGTTAACAAGAAAGCGATTCATAAACTTAAAAAAGGAGCAACAGTTATATTATATCTATTCAATTTACTTCCTCGTAAATCCTTTGATATTCTAAATTTTTATTTTGGGTGTCACTCTCCGAAATTTCTTCTTGTTTCAGGGACAGGGACATGAACTAGCCCCTCGTTCCCGTTCAACTTAATGCTTCTGAATGTTTATTTACGTATTGAGGAATGTCACTTCCCCTTCGAGTTAGTATTTACCGTCGAGTCATTCCTCTTTCAATCATCAAAAGTAATTGGCTCAAGAAGTACCCGATTAAAGTGTAAATAATTAAAGCAAATAAAGCAGAAAATTCTATAATGAATCTCCCATCAAGAGTTGTTGTTGGAAAAATGCCTTCGAATGGATAAAGCAATGATTGACTTGTATTATAAACCCATTGAACAAATGGAGCAGTTGAGCTTGCTCCAAATAATTTCAAAATCACCCTTATTCCTAGGAAAAACTGTGCAATTCCAATAATAATGTTAATTAAGTAATTAATAAATACTGTACTTTTCAACACTATCACTCCTTTATTACGGTATAGATAGTGTTTTCCCTTGAATTTTTTACAGTAAACCTTAAATAAATCATTGTTTCTTCCCTGGATATATATAAGGATCTTTGGATCTGTTTCCTTCCAATGAATAACTTTAAGATTTAGTGGTGCCTGTCACTCCCCGAAAGATCTTGTTTCACAGTGATGTTTCACATAAAAAGATGTTTAACCCCTTAAACTAATACATTCTACACCTGTCATAAAAAACGCACTATATATTCCGTTTTTTATATCGTTCTATCAATCCTTTTAAAAAAAGCCCTTAATATACAAGCCATGAACATAAATTTTTTCCAAAAGAATATATATGAAATTCAGATGTTTAATTCGAATGGGAGGGAATGAAATGGTAGTTGAATGGAATATTTCAAATGATAGACTACTAGAACGGTATGCGGTAGTGGGAAGCTTTTATCAATTGAAGCTAAGAGATGAGATGACGAAAATATCGTGCAGGAACGACTTACATATCATTGACAAAGCACATCAACAAGAAAATGGTGGTAACTCAAAAGCGCAACTTCTAATGATCATGATGAATCCTGGAAAATCTAGACCTTTACGACAAACGACTATTTCTGAGTATGGCCGAATTCATGCAGCGAGTACTATTCAAGGTACACCTTATGTAGATACTTTACCTGATGATACACAATATCAAGTGATGAAACTAATGTGGAATTTAAACCTTAAGCATGCGAGAGTGATCAATATTTCAGATATCCGTAATACGAAAAGCCAACATTTTGCGCTTGAAGTAGATGAAATTAATGCAATTGATGACATCCATAGCATTTTTTGTCCAGAGAGACGTGAAGAATTAACCGAAGTAATTGAGCAACTGGATGAAAATGCCGTTATTTTTAAAGCGTGGGGAAAAACGATCGTCGACAAATCAAACCACTTCCGACAACTCGTTAAAAATTATTGCCTCCCTTCTTTGCCAGAAGGTGTCAGAGCAGTAGGAATCCAAGGGAACTCTCGCATACATTTCAACCATCCATTGCCACAAGGTGGACAATCCTTGCAAAAACAATGGGTAAAGGATGCATATCGACTGTTAGTGGAGGTTTAAGGAAGAAGCATAGGGACGGTTGTTTTGCTTCGTTTAATTCGCAAAACAACCGTCCCCTTTTTCTAACCCTTATTTTCTCAACAAATACGCTCTAGCTTCATATGGTTTTAAATCAATCTCTGAGATATCCCCACTTTCAACCTCGTAGTTATTAATTAACAACTCACACTCTGTATAGGAGATTTCTTTTGGAACCACAAAACGTGGAGTCTCTTTTGTAAAGTTAGCAATCACAAGTAATGTTTCATCGCCTAACGTACGTGTGTAGGCATATACTTGTTCGTCGTTAGGATATAGAAGCTCATATTTACCATCAATAATCACATCGTATTCTTTACGTAAACGAATTAACTTTTGATAGTAATAAAATAATGAATTACGATCTTCTAGAGCGTTCTTAACATTAATTTCTTTATAGTTTGGATTTAATTTAATCCAAGGTGTGCCGTCGGTAAAGCCAGCATGCTCGGAGCTATCCCATTGCATTGGCGTTCTGGCGTTATCACGGCCACGATAGTAGTTAATAAGTTAGGTGCCTGGCACCAATTAAATGAATTTTTCAACACTAAAAGATAAATACTACATATCATTCAAAAAAACTCAAAGGTAGTGAGATCTTGGTTCATAAATTAAAGCTTCCAACTTTATTAAGTGTTTTAATTTTATTTTTTTTACCCTTGCAAACGGCTTCCGCACAGCCAAATTTAACTCGTTTTGATGTAATTATCGACGTTGGTCATGGTGGTGTTGACGGAGGAACTTCTGAAAATGGCGTTTTAGAAAAAGATATAAATTTGGCTGTAGGCACGAAGTTATTCGATGAATTAAAGCAAAAGTCTTATCGGGTGGGGATAACAAGGCTTCACGATTATTCATTAAGTAAAGACAGTCCGTATCCGGGACTAAGTAGACATTTGCGTGATTTAAAACAAAGAAAGTTAATTGCTGATGTGATTAATCCGAAAATTTTTATTAGCTTACATGTGAATTGGTCAAAAAATAAAAAACGCAGAGGACCTGTAGTTATTTATCAAGTAAGCGGAGAGAGTTATCATTTAGCTCAAATTATTCAAGATCGTCTCAACAATTATTACGGAATGAAAAAGACGATTCTAAAAGGAAAGCCTTACTTTCTTATGCAAAAACTCGATATGCCATCGATCATCGTCGAGCTAGGCTATATTAGTAATCATAGGGATTTTAAAATTTTAACTGAGGAGAGTTCTCAGGATGAACTTGTCGCTGCCATCGTCAGCGCCATTGAGGAATATTTTTTACTTTACCCTGCGGAAAATGAGCCGAGTGCCTAGTCACTCCTTCGAAACGGGACGGGGGGACAGTTCCCCCCCGTCCCGACTATACCCTACAATCCTCACAGACCCAGCTTATTGGTTGTTTTTTACCCGTCGCACATTTTTCACAAGGGTTTTTCTTTTCTTCCTTTTTCATAATTATTTCCTCCT
>SKOL01000345.1 GCA_007120055.1 Anaerobacillus sp. | reverse complement strand
TTTTACTTTTTTTATCGCTAACTGTGTTGAACCTTCGGCTAACAGTTGTTGAATTTCTCCTTTATACGGCGAACTAATGGCAATGAGATCTTCACAATAGGCGAATAAATGCTTTTTCTGAGCTTGTTTCGTATTAGTCGTTGGTAAGATTTGAGCGATACTACTTAGTTTCAGTAAGTTTTGATATCCTTTTAATGTTTTAGCTAATAATATCAACCTTGTTTCTCTACCGTCATCGCCTACTACTGAAAGTTCAAGACCAATAATCGGTTTAATACCAGCGTTTTTACACGCTTTATAAAAAGGTATAACTCCATACATTACATTTTGGTCCGTAATGGCTAGGGCAGAAAATTGTAGTTCTTTAGCTCTTTGGACAAGTGTATCAATTTTTGCTGCACCTTTTAAAAGGCTATATTCCGTATTGATATGTAAATGAGCAAACCCCACTACGCTTTCCCCCTTTTTAAATTTACAATTTAAAATTCACAATTTACAATTATTAGTTTCGCTTCGTAGCATTACCTACACCAATTTTCAATTTTTAATTTTAAATTATAACAAGAACATACGATCCTTATCTATTGTTTATTTTACATGAAAAGAGAGTTAATTTAAAACATAAGAATATCACAGTGCTTTGTCCCATAAATATTAGTATTGGAATTTTAAATTCTAATTTATAATTTACAGTTGTCTCTTTTAAGAGATACTACGAAGCTTCTTATTTTTTACAATTTCACATTTTTAATTTTAAATCTTAAATTAATTAGAGGAGAGACATATATGGATAAAGAATTTATCGCAACGTTAGTTATGAATTTCTTTGTTGCATTCGGAGTCGTTATTGGTGGTGCGATCATTGGTGGTATTGGAGCTTTTCTTATTGGTAAGCCACCTCTTTCTACAATAAGTGACCTTGCAGCAGGTTTAAAAATATGGGCATTAGTCGCAGCCATTGGCGGAACTTTTGATGCGATATATAGTATCGAACGCGGGATTTATGATGGTTCCCATATCGATATTGCGAAAACATTATTTATGATTTTCGTTGCATTATCAGGAGCCCACTCAGGCGGTGTGCTAATCCAATGGATGACTCAGGAGGCCTAATTTGCAATGATGAGGATTCCACCTTACTATAAAAAACCAGGATGGCAACGATTTTTCTCTGGGATGATTATCGGGATGTTAATCGGTTGGTTCTTTTTCATCTACCAATTTGGAATTGTGCAAGAAAAATTAGTTAATGAAATTAAAAAACAAGAAATAACGATAAACGATCAAAAAGATACAATCGAAATTTTAAGAAGTGATCAAGATGAACTAAACAAAGAAAACCAAAGAAAGCTAACGATTCAAGAAATAAAGGTATATTTTAAAAATGATAAAGAATTAAAACTAAGTGAATTGTCGATCCACGAACTTCGTAGCAAAGTTGAAAACGAGCTTAAAGCGATAAAAAATAAAAACATTGAAACTGTTGCTAATACGAAAGAGCTCTTATATCAAACATTAGAAAATACAACATACGAAGTTAACGACAAGAAATATCAAGTAACAGTAAAGGATGTCTGGGCATATACAACATTAGAAGTATTCGTAGAAATCCGTCTCGCTAATTGAGTGAAACTCATAAAATTAGCTAATATTAAAATCTAACAAATTTCCGAACAATTGTAATGAACAAGCTACCTTTTTTACGGATTACGATATAATGATAAAGAAGCAAAATACTATATTGATAAAGGAGGAGTTTTTAAGATGATTATTAGCCGTAGAAAACTCGCGAGACTAAAAGTAGAGCGAATTAAATCAGGATACTCCGCCTTTACTGATTCCCAAGAAGTTGCCTCGTACATTAAAAAAGAATTAGCGAAAAGCGGGATCCCAGTGTTTGAGGATGCGACAAATTTAGGTTATTGGTTTATCCCACAAAAAAAAGTAATGTAGGGACTGTCCCATAAGTGTCTGACACCATTAGAACGAACTTTCTAAATATAGACATATTACATTTATTATTCGTCTATATTTGCCGACTAACGGTGTCTGACACTGCTATTGGGATAGCCCCTTTACATTACTTTTTAAGTACTTTCATTTACACTTAATGATTTTTGCATATTTGCTGTAGCTCATTTAAAACGAGCTTCGCCTCTTCCCATGAATGAACCGATGCCCCGGCAGCTAACGGGTGTCCCCCACCATTAAAATTTTGTGCTAAGCCATTAATGGTTGGCCCTTTCGAACGAAGGCGAACACGAATTAACTGGTCGGGTTCTTCTACGAAAAACACCCATGCTTTTAACCCTTCTACATCAGAAAAAGTATTAACTAACTTAGAGGCTTCGCTCGTCGTTATTCCGTACTCTTGAAGTAAGTCGTTTGATAAGTTAATCGTACCTACGCCGTTCTCAAGATATTCAAAATTATTTAAAACATAGCCTTCGAGTCTAGCCATATTTAAGCTTTTATTTTCCATTTTTTCATATAACTCAACAGGAGAGAATGGTTGTTTCATTAATTCGGCAGCATAGCGAAATGTTCGCTCGGTCGTATTTGGATACCTAAACCTACCTGTATCTCCAACAATACCGACAAATAAACTACGAGCTACCTCTTTAGTCATTTGGATACCTTTCAACTCTTGCCACGTTTCAAATAGCTCATAAATCATTTCACTAACAGAGCTCGCACTAGTATCCACCCAAATAACATCCCCGTACGGATCTTCATTCGGATGATGATCGATCTTTATTATTTTGTCACCTTTTACATACCTTTCATCACTTATTCGTTCCGTATTTGCAGTGTCACAAATAATAATTAACGCTCCATTAAATTGTTCGTCTTTTATTTCATCCATTTTATTAATAAATTGAAGTGATGCCTCTTCATCTCCAACTGTATATACGTTTTTCTCAGGATAGTGTTTTTTTATTAGTTGGGCCAAACCAGCTTGAGACCCTAATGCATCTGGGTCTGGACGAACGTGTCGGTGAATAATAATTTGATCATAACTTTCAATCGTTTCAATTATTTTTTGTTTCATTTTTTCATGCTCCTTTAATGACAAATTCTTTTACATTTTGCTTATGTATCGTTTGCGTCTTATTAGCTTTTCTCATCATTTCACGTTACAATAACGATGTAAAATATTTTTAGGGGTGTTTATATTGATAACAACTAGTATAATTATCATTTCTGTCGTATTTTATATATTTTTCAAAGTAAAATATTTTCGTACTAAAGCTCCGATTGAGAAGAAATGGATTTCAACTAAAGGAAATATTGCTATCGGTGTGTTTTTAGTAGCTTTTGGTTTAAATCAACTTAGATTTCCAACGAACGTTTCTGTTGCTGTTGGATTCACTTTTATTTTCCTTGGTGGCGCTAATATTTACTTCGGCTATAAAGCATATAAATATTACTTACCATTAGCAATTGAAGAAGCAAAAGCTTAGAAATGTACCATATCACCAAGCCCTAATTAATAGTAAGAAACCTTTGGTTTTCACAATAGGTAATCATTGTTAAAATACGCCTTTGTCTATGACTAGTGACAAAGGCGTTCTTCGTTTATCATCATTTCGGTCTATAATAAAATTAACGATCTATAATTTGTGCCATTAATAATGCTTTCCCTACTATATTACCATCATGAAAGATTTCCACATCTACTTTACCAAATTTACGACCAATTTCTAATACTCTTGGATGGATTTCGATCATGCTCTCTATTTGAACTGGCTTAATAAAATAGAGCGTAATATTTTCAACGACGAGGTCACCTTTTTTATGAAGGCGTAAAACGCGACTTCCGGCCTCGGTTACAAGAGTCGTAAATACACCATATGAAACCGTTCCTAAATGGTTCGTCATTTGTGGTGTAACTTCACAACGATAACAAGTATCATTCCCCACCGAAGCATCTTCAAACCGACTCGTTACTAGATCTTCAATCGTTTCTCCGATATGTGGCTGTCTTTGGTTCGTCTGCAATGCTTTTAGAACATCTTGCCTACTGAGGACCCCGACAAGTTTTTTATAATGATCAACGACCGGAAGTTGCTCAATTCCTTCCCACACCATTAAATGCGCCGCAGACGCAACAGAAGTTTGAACGTTTACGGAAATTGGACTTTTAGTCATTACTTTTTCAATTTCAACCTCTCGCTCGATTCCCATGACATCTTTAGAAGTAATCATTCCTTGAAGTTTCATATTTCCATCAATTACTGGATAACGGCTGTGACCCGTCTTTTCATTTAACACAAACCACTCTTCTATTTGGTCAGTTGTTTTTAAATAGTATGTTTTTTCTAGTTTGATAAAAATATCTTCAACTAATATAATTTCCTTTTTAATTAATTGATCATATATGGCCCGGTTGATCATCGTTGCTACTGTAAATGTATCGTACGTTGTTGATATTATTGGTAATTCTAATTGATCTGCTAAGCGCTTAACTTCATCTGAGGAATCGAAGCCCCCTGTAATTAAAACAGCTGCGCCATTTTCAAGTGCGAGTTTATGCACTTGTTCTCGGTTACCTACAATTAATAAGTTCCCTGGTTCAACGTAACGCATCATTGCTTCAGCTTTCATCGCACCAATGACAAATTTACTTAACGTTTTGTATAAACCATCTCTTCCCCCTAGAACTTGTCCATCAACAATATTGACAACCTCAGCAAACGTCAACTTCTCAATGTTTTCTTTTTGTTTTTTTTCAATTCTAATTGTCCCAACTCGCTCAATCGTGCTAACTAGCCCTTGATTTTCGGCGTCTTTTATCGCTCTATAAGCCGTTCCTTCACTAACAGTTAATGCTTTGGCAATTTGTCTTACTGAAATTTTATGACCTACCTCTAGGGACTGAATATGTTGCAATATTTGTTCGTGCTTTGTCATCAAGCTCTCCCCACTCTCTCTCTGTGTTCATTAAGAACCGTCTCTGTACTAATACAATTATAGCGATGTCAGAGCTTGACTTCAAGGCAATTAACCATATTGTCGTACTTTTTGTTTCTTTTGTTGTTTAAAAATTTGTTTAGTTGTTGTAGCACGACGGTTGACCCTTTTTCCATAAAGTAATGCGATTAAATTACCACTAATAGCAGCAAGAGCAAACAAAACCCAAGCGATTGAAAAAATAACCGTTTTTAAATCACCTTGAAAATTTAAATAAGGAACTCCATAAAAAACAATTGCAATCCCAAGTAATAAGCATAAAAATAAACGTTTCCTTCGCATATATACTCCTCCTA
>SKOL01000189.1 GCA_007120055.1 Anaerobacillus sp. | reverse complement strand
GATAAGATCGACACTCGAACGATAATTCCTTTTAGTTTATTGTCTTCTACTACAGCGATAGGGTACTTTGTCTCTGTAGCAATTTGAATCAAATCATTTAACGGTGTATCCGGTGTTGTTGTATGGTAGTCATGGATGAGTACATCCTCTACCCATGAATTACTTTTATATGCTTTTATCGCTTCATCAATCGTTAACAATCCTTTTAAGTTTTTCTCTTTATCAACAACAAAAATACTTGATAGGCCTGCATCTTCCATTTTTTTAATTGCGGCTCTTGCTCCTTCTTTCCAAGTTGTGATAACATCAGGTTTTTTCATAATGTTTGATGCTACTAATACTTTCGAACGATCAACATCCTCAACAAAGCTTGAAACATATTGGTTCGCTGGATTTTCCAAGATTTCTTCTGGAGTACCAATTTGGACAATATGTCCGTTTTTCATAATGGCAATTCGATCGCCTAATTTAAGGGCCTCATCAAGGTCATGTGTAATAAATAATATCGTTTTTCCTAATTTACTCTGTAAGGTTAATAATTCGTCTTGCATTTCTTTTCTAATAAGTGGATCTAGTGCGCTAAAAGCCTCATCCATTAGTAGAATATCGGTATCATTAGCTAAGGCTCGAGCTAGTCCAACCCTCTGTTGCATCCCGCCACTCAACTCATCAGGATAGCTGTCTTCATACCCTTTTAAACCAACATCTACAATAGACTTTAATGCTCTTTTGTTGCGTTCCTCTTTTGGAACATCTTGAATTTCTAAACCGTATTCGACATTAGTAGTAACTGTGCGGTGAGGAAAAAGAGCGAACTTTTGGAATACCATGCCTAATTTTTTTCGGCGAGTATTCATTAGGTCGGTTTTATTCATCGTCGTTATGTTTTGCCCATCGATTAAAATTTCACCAGCAGTTGGTTCGATTAAACGGTTAATTAAGCGAATTAATGTTGATTTACCACTTCCTGATAACCCCATAATGACAAAAAATTCGCCTTCTCCGATTTTAAAACTCGCTTGATTTACACCGACTGTTAAGCCTGTTTCATCAAGGATTTTCTCTTTACTTTGTCCTTCTTTTAAGCGTTTTAAGCCTTCTTTTGGATTTGATCCGAAAATTTTTGTTAAATTTTTAACTTCAATTTTATTCTCCATCATCAATTCTCCTTTTGGCGAATTATCTAAGATTATAATCTGCCACTTTCAGTTAAATATTCTCACTGTGATGAATAAGTTTCGTAAAGTTTATTGAAAATAAAAATGAAAGGAAATACAGAAGGAGGAATATTAATGAAGAGGTCGTACAAAGATTTATTAAAAAAGCAAATTAATTCAATTTTAAAAGAAACCGATAATCCAGCGATTATTCAAGACGTCACAGATACAGAATTCGGTGTTATACCAGGGGAAGTTGATAAACAAATGTTTCGTAAAAGAAATCAAGATGATAAAATAACGAGAAATAGTACTGATGGAAAAACGTGGAATAGGGTAGAGGAATAGTTGTAGCTCGGGATTGCACCCTTCTGACAGCAACTTAAACTCTTATAACTTTAAGGAGTGATTTTTTTGAAACTAACGGTAGTTGGTCAGTGGGGTGCCTACCCTGAAGCAAATGAGGCGACATCATGTTATTTATTAGAGCACGAAAGTTTTAAATTGTTAGTTGATTGTGGTAGTGGAGCACTTTCTCATTTACAACAATTTCATCCTTTACATGAAATTGATGCGGTAATTATTTCGCATTACCATCACGATCATATTGCAGATGTCGGTTCATTCCAATACGCAAGACTTATTGACCATCAATTAGAGAAAACCGACAAGCCTTTAAAGATTTATGGTCATCAGTATGACCAGGTAGAATATCAAAAGTTAGCAAAACCACCACATGTCTTGTCTTTTCCATACGATATAAACCACGAATCGATCATCGGCCCTTTTCGAATGACTTTTATGGAAACAGATCATAAAGTGAAATGTTTTGCAATGCGCATTGAAGTTGCGGGAAAAGTGATTGTCTATACTGCCGATAGTAGCTATATGAAAGAGTTTCATCAATTTGCAAAAGATGCAGATGTATTTATTTGCGAAACAAGCTTTTACGCTGATCAAGACGGAAAACCGTATGGTCACATGAATAGTATCGATGCCGCAACGATTGCCAAAGAAGCAAATGTAAAAACTTTGATGCTTACTCATTTACCTCATTTCAGTAATCAAACGCAATTGGTAGATGAAGCAAGATCAATTTTTAATGGAGAAGTTTTTTTAGCAAGCAAGGGCTTGAAATTTGATCTTAATAATTAGATTTAAGTCTATAAAAGATCTTCGAACATCATGAAGGTCTTTTTTTGCTGGTTAGAGCACGCTCAATCCTTGTGATTACATTAAAGCTGGTGACGGTGACGATTACCGTCATGAGGTTTTGTATAAAAAAAGGTGGGTGCTTTTGCGAACGACCGTCTGAGATTCGTAAGAAGGTCAAGGTAAAGTGAGGGAAAGTGCCCGCCTTTTCAACAGTAGACGGTTACGATTACCGTCATGAGGTTTTGTATAAAAAAGGCGGATGATTTTCTGAACGAGCCTCTGAGATTCGTTAGAAGGTCAAAGCGAAGTGAAGGAAATCATTCTCCCTTTCCATATTAAATGATTGCGATGCTTCGTCATGAACGTTTTGTAGGGAAAAATTCGCTAGTGACTTATGTTGAATGTAAACGAGATAATGGTATAATTAACAGAACATACATTCCTATACACTATTTCATTATATGGGAGATTCTAGTATAATTAAATCAAAGTTTAATTGAGGAGTGATTTCATGCCCGTAGTAAAGCCTTCAAGCTTACAAAAGATCGCTAATATCGATCGGTTGAATGACTGTTTTCAAAAGCAAAAAGACATCGGTAAGCCGATTTATTACATACTACCTTCAAATAAATACTTACAAGTGGCTAGGAAACGAAAAGCGGGGATCGCTTTTAAGACGTTCGACGATTTAGCCGATTTAATTTTAAAGAAAGCTGGGATTAACTATTTTCCGGTTTCTGAAAGTGAAAGAACATTGTTTTTTCAAGAGCTAATGTCAAATGAGCAAAAACGATTTTTACAAAATGCGGAGGAGCTTCGTCATAAAGCGAAAGCATACGCTGAAACATACGGACAGTTAAAACGGATCGGCTTAAAAGTAGACGAGCTTCCAACCCATTTTCAGCAAATGGAAGCGGTTTTCAATGAATATGAATTGAATTGGGTAAAAAAACGGCGGCTGCTTGATCCAGAAAATCGTATCCATGAAGCCGTTTCTTTAACGAACTTAGAAGATATTGAACTTGGCGGAATTGTCATTGATGGATATTTAGATTTTAGTACATTGCAATATATGGTGATCTCTTACTTCGTATCACTTGGGTTTGACATAACTATCTATCTTCCACAAATAAAAGGGGCAACGATTGTTACAGAAACAGAAAATGAGCTGAAAAAGTTAGGTTTTAAGATCATGAGTGATGCCGTAAACGTTGAAACAAGCGATAAAAACCCACACATCGAAGTAAAATCTGCAACTACGATCGATGAGGAAATTAACGGAGTATTAGAAGAGATTGTCTTAAATCATAATCAAACACCATTTTCAGAAGTAGGAATTTTAATCGTTGATGAACGTTCATATTTAGAAAAACTTAAAAAGACGGCCAATGATAAAAACATTCCTTTAAAACTACCACAAAAAAAGCGTTTAAAAGACACGCTCTTTTTTCAATTCATTTATCAATCATTATTAAAGCATAACGGAAGATTTTTAAGCCGTTGGGACCGAATTGATTTAATTGATACGTTACTACGGTTACAATTTTTACAAAGTGTTGACTATATGAATCTGAAAAAAGTGTTTATTGAAACAGGCGCCTTGCCTGATGAATGTAGCGAAAAAGTAGAACAAATGATTACTTATCGAAAGTCTGTTCCGAAAAAAGCAAGTTTAGTCGATTATTTAAAGTCACTGCAACAGCTTTTAGAAACGAACTATTTCACAGAAATTTGGAAAGAGAGGTTTACGGTAGAAACAAATACAGAAAAGTTACAGCAAATTCGCTTAGAATGGAAGGCTTATGAGCAATTTAATTCTTTTATGACGACAAAGATAACAATGTTAGAAGACCAAGGACTCGATGATTTGAACGTTCACTATCACATTTTCGTTGAGTGGTTGTATGAAGGACTCGAGTCATCAAGTTTATACATAGAGAGGGAACCGGTCAACGGTATAGCACTTCATTCATTTCGAGACGTCGCCTTATTTCAAGGAGTGTCATTATACGTTTTAGGAATGAATGAAGGTAAGTTTCCGAAAGGGCATAAGTTAAGTGGATATTTCCAAGAAAGTGATTTGAATAACTTACCGATTCCGTTTGCTAGCCCATCAAGGCGGCTTTTCCGAGAAAAAGATGATGCATTTTTCATGCAACTATTTAGTGTAGCAAGTCATTTGTCTTTTTCTTATGTCGTTGGCGTCGATCCTCATAATCCATTACTACCTTCCGTTTACTTAGAACAATGGAAGCCTATTATTGAAATGAGGAAATATAGCGCAACGGAACGTTTTGCATCGAAAACAAGTGCGTCTATGCAGGAATATGAAGAAAAAATCGCCTATCACCACGGAATTGGCAAAGATGTACAACATTTCCCTGATCATCTAAAAAGGACAGCAGAGGTTATTAAACAGCTCGAAAAAGGTGAAGAGATTGTTTCAACAACTTGGGAAGAAAAATTAAGAAAAGATAGATTCCCTGTAACGATGTTGGAGAGTTATGCGGCGTGCCCATTTAAGTATGCACTTGAGCGAGTTTTAAATGTGAAAGAACCAACGGAAAAACAAACGAATTTGGACTTTCGTGATGTTGGTTCAATGCTCCATACGATCATCGAAAAGTTTTATAAACAACAAAACTTAGTCGGGAAACCTTTTGCAACTTTCACAGAAGAGTTGAAAGAAACAGCGGAATCGATATTAATCGATATTTTTGAAGAGGAATGGGCAAAAGTTGAAGCCAATCACTTAGATTTTTCAAAGCTACAACTTTCGATTGAAAAAGATGAATGGTTGAAAAAGCTTAAAAAATGGTGGTTTGCTGAGAGAAAGCATTTTTGGGAAAATCGCAAACTTCAAGAAATGCATTTATTTCGTTTAGAAGAGAAAGTTGAGCTTGATATAAAAATTGATGAAGACACAACTGTAACACTGTCTGGAAAAATTGATCGCATCGATATAGACGAGCACGGCTTTGT
>SKOL01000048.1 GCA_007120055.1 Anaerobacillus sp. | reverse complement strand
TTTAGTACGGACTCTTTAATGGTCCCAGAGGCTGGTCGGCCTGACTTCACTTCTACTATAAAAAAATAGTAGCACAAACCCTGGCCGGGGTCTGTACTACTAATGTTAGTATGTTTTTATTAATCTTTTTTATTCAAAGCATCTCCAGCTTTAGTTAACGCTTCTTTTACTTGCTCAAACCCTGTTCCACCAGCACTGTTTCTTCTTGCAACGACAGTTTTAGGTTCAAGCACTTGGTAAATATCTTCTTCAAATAAATCACTCGCTTCTTTAAACTCCTCCATCGATAAGTCTAATAGAAACTTTCCGTTTTGAATTGAATAAAGCACTAGTTTTCCAACAACTTCATGTGCAGCACGGAACGGCATCCCTTTAGAAGCAAGATAATCTGCTAATTCCGTGGCATTTGAAAAATCTTCATTTGTCGCTTTCTCCATATTTCCACCAAGGACTTTTAAAGTTTCAATCATTCCTGCAAAAATTTGCAAGCTACCTTTTACAGTACGAACCGTATCAAACATACCTTCCTTATCTTCTTGCATATCTTTGTTATACGCTAACGGAAGCCCTTTTAAAACAGTTAGTAAGCTGAAGAGGTTGCCATAAACTCGACCTGTTTTTCCACGGATCAATTCAGCCATATCTGGATTTTTCTTTTGCGGCATTATACTACTACCTGTTGCAAAAGCATCATCGATTTCTACAAATTGAAACTCTTGACTCGACCAAAGAATAAGTTCTTCACAAAGCCTTGATAAGTGCATCATTAACACTGAAGAATTGCTTAAAAATTCAACGATAAAATCACGATCACTTACTGCGTCCATACTATTTTCATAAATCCCATCGAATCCTAATAATTCTGCCGTATATTCACGGTCAATGGGGAAGGTTGTTCCTGCCAAAGCACCTGCGCCTAGAGGTGATATGTTGATACGTTTTACGCTATCTTCGTAGCGACCGTAATCACGCTCTAACATCCAAAAATACGTCATTAAATGATGGGCAAAAGAAACTGGTTGCGCACGTTGCAAGTGAGTATAGCCTGGAATGAGTGTTTCAACATGCTGTTTACTTTGTTCAAATATCGCTTCTTGAAGATTTTTAATCGAAACGAGAATTTCCTTTACTTCATTTCGTAAATATAAATGCATATCGGTTGCGACTTGATCATTCCTGCTCCTACCTGTGTGGAGTTTTCCACCTACTTCACCAATCTCATCAATGAGAAACTTTTCAATGTTTAAATGAATATCTTCATTTTCGACATTGTATTGCAACTTACCTTCAGCAGCCTTTTCTTTAATTACTTTTAGCCCAGAGATAATTTTCTCTACCTCTTCATTTGATACAATGCCACATTTCCCTAGCATTTTAACATGAGCGATACTACCTTCAATATCCTCACTTACTAATTGTTTATCAAAGTCGATCGATGCTCCAAAAGCATCGACCCAACTTTCTGCTTTTTTTGTAAAACGTCCACCCCACAGCTTTGAAGTCACTGTTGATTAACTCCCTTCTTCGTTACCATGCTATGAACTTTTGTCGGTAAGCCCCAAAGCTTAATAAATCCAACAGCGGCACTATGGTCGAATTCATCTTCATTCGTATACGTTGCAAGTTTTTCATCATATAATGAAAATTCTGATTTACGTCCTTCTACTATTGCATGACCTTTAAATAGTTTCACACGTACAGTTCCAGTGACCGTTTTTTGTGTTTCTTGTAAAAATGCTTGAAGCGCTGGCATTAGTGGAGAGAACCAAAGACCTTCGTAAATCATTTCCGTAATCTTCTTTCCTACCACAGGCTTAAAATGAGCGACTTCTTTCGTTAATGTTAAATCTTCTAGTTCTTTATGTGCTTTAAGTAGTGTAACTGCGCCAGGGCACTCATAAACTTCACGAGACTTAATTCCCACTAAACGATTTTCTACGTGGTCAATTCGCCCGACACCATGTTTTCCAGCGATAAAGTTAAGTTCTAGTATTAATTGATCAAGCTCATATGCTTTCCCGTTAATCGTTTTCGGTACGCCTTGTTCAAAGCCAATTTCTAAAAATTCCGCTTCGTCTGGTGTTTGTTCTATAGGAGCTGTTAATTCATACGCTCCTTCAGGTGGTGTTGCCCAAGGATCTTCTAAAATACCACATTCATTACTTCTGCCCCAAAGATTTTGGTCGACAGAATATGGATTATCTAAGTTAACAGGAATTGGAATATTGTGTTTTTTTGCATATTCAATTTCCTCATCACGACTCCACGCCCATTCACGAACTGGTGCTAAAACATCAAGATCAGGGTTTAATGATTGAATCGACACTTCAAAACGAACTTGATCATTCCCTTTCCCTGTACAGCCATGAGCAATTGCATCTGCACCAACTTGATTGGCTATTTCCACTAATTTTTTCGAAATTAACGGACGAGATAGCGCAGAAACAAGCGGATACTTTCCTTCGTACATTGCATGACTTTGTAAAGCAGGTAGAACGAATTGTTCTGCATATTCCTTTTTCGCATCAACTGTGTAAGATTGGATTGCCCCAACTTTCAATGCTTTTTCCTTAATGAATTGTAAATCCTTACCTTCACCAACATCTAAACATACTGCAATAACGTCATAACCATGATCACTCAACCACTTTATTGCAACGGAAGTATCTAATCCTCCTGAATATGCTAATACAATTTTCTTTTTACTCATTACTCATTCCTCCATTTTATGAATATTGATACTTGTTTTATTATAAATATACATTCGTTTTTAAAAATAAAAGAGGCTTGCTATAAGCACTCTCATATAGTGTCACTTAATTTATATTCACTACTTTAACAACAATCCAATCTTTTTGCAATACATATTCATGAAAAAATCTAAATATTTATTAATTCATCTCCTCCAGTATTCAAGAAGTTCGGGCAAAAAAATGAATAAAGATGATGTAACACTGATATCGTATGCTCCTCCATCGGTAAATGTCCGCAATGTTCAATAATTGCTAGTGTAGAATTTTTTAAAGTTTCTTTTAGAAATATTCCTTCTTCTAATGTGACAACTTGATCCTCTCTTCCCCAAAGTAAATATGTTTCATGAGTAATTTTTTTTAGTTCTTCTTCCTTCATATCATCTTCACGGTCTTTTCCTAGCTTTAATACAGCCTTAATAACTTCTCTTTTTTTACACATATCGATATACGGTTTTAAAACCTCATCCTCTAACCCCATCCCCCCTGACAAAACTTTTGCAACTGCAACATTGACAATTTCGTCTTGAAAATAAAATTGGTACGCAGCCTCATCCATATATGGGATATAACATAACATTCTCGCTAACCAAAAGGGTCTGCTTCGCTTAGCAGATGCTGCAATCAAAAAGAGCTTGTCAAATAAGTTGGGATTTAACTTCACTGCTTGCAAAGCGATTTGTCCACCTAACGAATGACCTACTAAATGAACGTTTTTTAAATTTAGCTTTTCGATCAACGCAATTGTCGTTTCTCCATAATGACTTAACGTATACTTATAGTGAAGAGCTGCTTTTGTTTTACCAAATCCAGGAAGATCAAAGGCAATCACTCGAAAATGTTTTTTTAACTGGTTTATTAACGGGTGCCAACTCCATGAAGAGCTTATAAATCCGTGAATACAAACTAGTACCTCTTGATTACCACCACTATCCTCATAATAAATTTCAGAACCATCTATATGCATATAATTTTTTTCCATAAAAAAACCCCTCATCGCTTTCTACCTTAATAGAATAAGCAATTAAAGGGCCGTTCATGTGTTAATTGTAAATTAAAGGTGGATTTTAGCACTAACTTCACTATGAGAGCGGAACCATAACCAAAGATCATTAATCGTTGAAGCTAGTTCTGCTATTTCTCGATTTAATTCACATGATTTTTTAAAATCATTCTCATTATTTAATAAAGATTGCTTTCGATTAATTTCTTGTTCTAACTCTCTTACCCGATCAGGGATATTGCCTCTAATATTTTCCCACTTCGTTAGTATTTCTTCTTGTGTTTTTTTATCGTACTTTCCCCAATCTTTTTGTAACTCTGGTATTTCTATTCCTAATCGCCCATCAAATTCGAATGAATACAACTTAAGCACCCCCAATACGTAAGTATAGTTTACATCATCTTGTTACTTTATTGAAGGGATCGCTACCTGTCTCTTCTAATAAATGTCGCTTTTCGTAAAAGCGATGGGCTATTTCTGACACTTGTTTCGTTAAAAAGTAATTCGAAGCCGCACCGACAGTTATACCGAAAATAGGCAAACCGTAGATTAATTTCTTTTTTAAAAGAAGTAGCGCCATTCCTTTAGCTAGCTGTTTAATCGGTTGTTGAAGCCATGCTGTCGATTTATCAAGATTATTTTCATCGAATAATAACCATTCATCTTCACAAGCTTCAAGTTCTAGTAACAACTGCTTCCAACCTTCTTTTTGCATTGTTTTTGGTAATGTTGCCACATGAAAAACCTTCAGCGCTAACATCAGTTCATACGGTTTATTTAAATCATAACCGTAGGTCAGTGCCGTTAAGTGAATTGAGCGCATATTGATCGTTAACATTAATGGTAAGTCAAGTGCTACAAAGAAAATCCCCCCAAAACCGCTGACCCCACCTTGGGTCAGTGAAATTAAGCGTTGCTTTGCTAAATTTTGTTGACTTATATAGCGAAGTTGATCGATCGTTAATCGTTTCATATCTGAGATATTTTCAACATTGGCTTCGAAAACTCTTCCAAGGTTTAAAACTTTGTCAGTCATCTGTTTGTCATAAGTACTATTCTGAGCAATCGTATGAGTATGGAAAATAATACTATCAACGATTTGTAATAATTTTATTTGTAAGTCAGGTCGCCAAGTTTCAACGCTTTTATTAAAATCAGCTTCTAATGAATAATATCGGTTTGCTTCACTATCGATAAAATATGACTGCTCCCACTTCTCAATTTCTTCCCATATAGTCTTTTTTCTGCCTGTTAATCCCAATCTATGTCACTCCCCACTAAAAAAGCATATAATAAGTTATGTATTCATCATGATATACATAATTTCCTGCTATTATTTTATAAGGTTCTTTTTTAAAGAATGTGGATATTAGCTTTTTTCAAATAAAAAAGCACCTACTAGGTGGGGAGTAGGTGCTTTGTTAATTAATTTGTTAATCTTACCGTATCTCTAGCAATCATAACTTCTTCATTCGTTGGAATGATTATTACTTTTACTGGAGAATGTGGATAGTTTAAGAATGCTTCTTTTCCTCGTACTTGGTTTAATGAA
>SKOL01000701.1 GCA_007120055.1 Anaerobacillus sp. | reverse complement strand
TCACGCAATATATAGTTTGCGAATAGTTTTGACGCAACTATATATTGATCTTAGTGGCGGGAATAATGAATTATGAAATTCATTGACTCCCCCTATAAAATAAATTTCATTACTTCCTCTTTAAAAATTATTAAATCACAACACAAAAAATGAATATTTTGAAAAGTGTTAAAATTAAAGTTATATTAAACTAATTCTACAGCTATTAAGGTTTTCCTTTTTTTATTTTAAGAGTCCATTTACACTATCACAAGTTTTTGAACGCTCCCACCAAATAAAAAATCACCTTAAAAATTGTCGTTTGACTCTATATTTTTGTAACCCCTTTCTTTAATGAACGTTTTGTAACAAGTTTTCAAATAATAATATTTTCTTAAATAAATAGGTTAAAATAAAACTATAAGGAGAAAGGTGAAACTTTCTCCTATAAATTTAATATTGATTGTGAAATACTTAACATACTTTTCATAAAGAAGGTGACTTAAATGGAAAAAAAGAAAGTTGTCATCATTGGCGGAGGAATTACCGGTTTATCTACCGCTTACTATTTACAAAAAGAAATCAAAGAAAACGGTTTGCCACTTGAAGTAAAGCTATTTGAAGCGAGTGACCGTTTAGGTGGAATTATTAACACAGTGAAAAAGGATGGTTTTATCGTTGAAAAAGGCCCTGATTCTGTTCTTGCCCGTAAAACGAGTGCATTAAAGTTAATAAAAGAAGTTGGGCTAGAAGATAAAGTTGTTTCCAATACAGCCGGGAAATCGTATATATACGCTCGCGGGAAACTACACACAATGCCTGAAGGAGCATTCATGGGCATCCCTACTCAAATTACTCCTTTTGCACTTTCGGGTCTTTTTTCTCCATTCGGAAAATTAAGAGCTGCCGGAGATTTTATTTTACCTAAAGGTGAAGCAAAAGAAGACCAATCACTAGGTGAATTTTTTAGAAGAAGACTAGGAAATGAAATCGTTGATAATTTAATTGATCCGTTACTATCCGGAATTTATGCAGGCGACATCGACCGCTTAAGCTTAATGTCGTTATTCCCAATGTTTTATGACATGGAGCAAAAACATCGAAGCCTTGTCCTAGGATTAAAAAAATCGATGCCAAAGCCTCCTAAATCAGCGAAAAAAGCTTCGAAAAAAGGGATGTTTATCTCGTTATCTACCGGACTACAATCTTTAATCGATGAATTAGAGAAGCGTTTAGATGAAGGTACTGTTGTCAAAGAGTCACCTATTGAAAAAATTGTAAAAGACAAAGAACAATATACGGTTACTTTAGCAAATGGAAGCGTGGAACAAGCCGACAGTATCATAATTACCACTGAACACTACCATGCACAAAAGATGCTTTCTGACTATTCATTCATGAAAACATTCGATGACATGATCTCTTATTCTGTTGCGAATGTCGCCATGGCTTTCCCTAAATCGGCAATCAAACAAGATATCGACGGAACTGGATTTTTAGTATCAAGAAATAGTGACTTCAGAATTACTGCTTGCACATGGACCCATAAAAAATGGCCTAGTACTACTCCGGATGACATGGCACTATTACGCTGTTATGTTGGCAAGCCGAATGATCAAGACATCGTAGATTTATCCGATGAGGAAATTATAAATATTGCCTTAAGAGATTTAAATAAAACGATGAACATCACGGAAAAGCCACTGTTTCATATGGTTACGAGATGGAAAGATTCAATGCCACAATACAATGTCGGCCACATTGAACGGATGAAAAATGTCAAAGAATCTCTAGCAAAAGAGCTACCAGGTGTCTATTTAGCAGGAGGATCCTATGAAGGCGTTGGCATTCCAGACTGTATCAACCAAGGAGAAGCAGCTGTAAAAAAAGTGTTAGAACTTTTTTCTAAATAATGACTATTTCTTTTTAACTACTTTTTATTGATTTTTGCGTAATAATAACCAAGAAGGATATTAAAATTGATAGGGTACAAAACATCAAATAAGTGTTTAGATTAAAATATTGGCTGTTAACATGAATAGAAAATAAAGAGGTTATCTGGTCAATATATACATTATCTACAAATCCATGTTGCTCGTAATACAAACCTTCCAAAATATTTTTGTACTTAATATAGGAGCCTTTCTGGTAAAAGAAGCCAACCATCCAATGTGTTACGATAGCAACAATACCAAGGACCAGCATGGTAGGTTTAAGTTTTACTTTCTTAAAAAGTTTAACCCACAGAATAACTAAATAACAAAACAAAAGTACTAATATAAACATAAATATTATTGCTAGATTCCCGTTCCCTGAAGTTTTTCCAGGGGACGGATTCATTAAGTTGATTAAATAAAATAACACGCCACTAATTACACTAATAACGATTACCTGCAATAATATCTTTTTCAAAATTTTATCACCCTTTTTATCTTATTATTTCATTAAACTTCTAACTTCGGAATGCCTAAAATATAAGAGCTGCCGAAACAACTCTTTTCATTACTGATCTTCAACTATTGGTAGCAATAGGTAAGCCTTTGATATGATCTCCAGCTTTTCCCCTGCTCCACACCGTACGAGCCAGTTTCCCAGCATACGGCGTTCCATCTAATTGTATGGATTTAAATCATAAGTTCCATGTTACTCATTATTTTTGAGATTATAAGATTTGTTCCATATTACATTCCTTCCGGTATTGGTTAATCTTATCTATCATTTTCTTGGTTAAACCAAGTATGGTTATGAGTGTACTAATCGTCTCGGTGTCCTTTGAATGAATTAATTTATGTACTTCTCTGTGGAGAATACGAAGGTTGTTGAAACTGTCGTTCCCACCGAGATGTAGCGGGATATAGTGGTGACAGTGGACATTACTAGCGGTTAAGAAAATCCCCGTGATTTCGCATTTTCCTAGTTTCATACTGTACCGACTAATCCTATTATCCATGTATTCGACACTTCGTGTCGGGAGATTAGATTGCATTAACAAAGAAATTTCTTGTTGTATATCAACTCGAAGTTTCTTTTGTATGAGTTTCCTTCCCTCTTCCGTAAAGGGCGTAAGTCCTTGACGGAAGTTCATGTTGTTTTTTGTTTTTACATCAGCGATTGGGTAAAGATAAACTTTAGCTACCTTAAATGTCCTATAACCTAAACTGTAAAACTTTTTGTAGGTTGGTGGTGGATTGGCAGGGTGTTCATATTTCCCGACAGATTTAAGACGATTATACATAAAGTAGTGCAGTTTGTAGGCAAGACGTGAGAACTCATTGTTTACATGTGTTGCTCGATTGAAGTAGTTGTGAATTCCTAAAACAAAGCTATTAAAGAGTAAGGCATTTTGTGCAGTCGGTGAAGCTTGCAATTTTAGAATGCGTTTTTTGGCTTCATCAATGATTTTCTGCTTTTTACTATCCTTTATACCTGTGTGTGCAACTCTCTTATTCCTTTTTCTATTCGCACGAATAGTAAACCCTAGAAATTCAGAACTTCTTCTTCGCAGATTGATAATCTGTGATTTCTCAGGTGAAATATCAAGTTTAAGACGATGTTTCAGATAGGATTTTACTGCATGATACCACTTTTGCGCAGTCTTCCAATCTCGACAAAGTATTTTAAAATCATCACAATAACGTACTAAGTACCCTTCTTTTAGGTTAGTACGTTTTTTGGCATAAAGTTCGCCTTCTCTTGTTTTATAAGGTTTATCTAAGTGAAAGAATTCCCATTGTTTAGATACCCATTGATCTAAATCATTGAGTACAACGTTAGAAAGTAACGGCGATAACAGACCACCCTGTGGAGAGCCCTTTGTAGGGGATCCTTCTCCGTCAATTTCTGCTTTTAACATTTTGAAAATGCACGCTAGAACTTTTCTATCTCGAATACCTAAGTTCCATAATTGTTTTATAAGTAAAGTATGATTGATGTTATCAAAGAAGCCTTTAATATCAATATCTACTACGTAGTGTAATGAGGCTTGATTAACTAAGAATTGTACTCTTGCCATAGCATGGTGTGTAGACCGTAAAGGTCTGAAACCGTAACTATGTTTATAAAATTGTGCTTCGGCAATCGGTTCAAGTATCTGTTTAAAGCATTGTTGTATAATTCGATCAATGATGCAGGGAATACCAAGAGGTCTCCACTTTCCATTATCCTTTTGAATTAATTTTCGCCTAACTTTCTTTGGACGATAATTTTTTAACTTGTCTTGGATTAACGTTACTAGTTCTCCATCTGAAAGTTTTTTAATATCGTTGATAGTTTTCCCATCAGTTCCTGGTGTCTTCGACCCTTTATTAGATTTTATTGAACGATAAGCTAACAGAATATTTTCCTTAGATGTAATTTTGTCGTATAAAAAGAGGAAAATTTCTTGTTTTTTTGACCTTGCATATAAATCTGTAAAAGTTTCGGTCATGCCATAGTAATCCCAATATCGTAGAGTTTGCACTGTGGCACCCCCTTAATTTAGGGTGATGTCCCCACGTTCTTACCAGATCGGTGCAATACACATTTGGAAAATGATTTTTCATACAATTAGACTTAGGGCTGTTCCTCCGATCCCATTACAGGAATTTCATCAGTCATGCCCTTACCCTCACAAGGATAAATGCTTTTCGGCTTAAGCCTTATAGCAACCGTCTTGAATGACAGTCCATCTAGCAACGTTCCTTGCTTTCCAAGTTCCTTATAATCTAGCTATCTTTTCTGGACTTAGGTGCTTCCTCTGAGCCTGTGAGCTGGATATTGCCTTTGTTCAATATAGCGTATTTCATAGGAGAGACTTTTACTTTACGCCACTCACCCCACCGTTTGATGGTACATACGTTTCCGTATGTCCTAACTTTAGACCCGTACATTCGGTTGTTTGTCAGTTCCTTATTGAAACATCCTCACCATATCCAGTTTTTCAGCCATCCGGCATATCCGTTAGCATACCTTTTCCTGTTAGAATGGCTTCAGCCTTCGTTCTGCCGTCTCTACCTGTCCTTCGAACCCCGATGATCTGTCAACCATGACGCACGCAGGAGTTTGACGAGATAGTTTCAGTGTACATGGTCACATCATTCCTATCTTCGATTATAAAGTTAGAAGTCATTATGCAATGACTTCCCTGTATTTTCACGTCGCAAGACGTTTATTACAGAACATGTCGGACCTCACCGTTAGTTTAAGTGCATTACTTCACAACTTCAACGCAATAACATTATTTAGAAAGACTTTTTATATATTGTGTTACATTCCCTAAGCAACAACTACCTTGAGGATTGTTCACCTCACAACCACAACGTTTTTCTTTAATATTTTGCTTAATATGTTC
>SKOL01000183.1 GCA_007120055.1 Anaerobacillus sp. | reverse complement strand
GCTTCCAAATTTGTGAATATTGAAGCAGTCACAGCGAATAGGTCACTTCCCCTCGACAAACCGTCATTATGACGTCTTTTTGATCATTGAGCACGACAAGGTCGGCATCTTTCCCTTCTTTAATACTTCCTTTCCGCTGAAAAACATTTAACCTTTTGGCTGGATTTTCAGATGTCATGACAACGATTTCCTGAAGCGAACAGCCTGTATAGGAGATCATATTTTTAATAGCTTCGTTCATCGTCAAAGTACTACCGGCTAAGGTGCCATCAGCTAATAGCGGCTGTCCATCAATTAAGTTGACTGATTGCCCTCCCAATTCATAACAACCATCCTTTAGTCCTGTTGCTCTCATCGCATCGGTAATTAAGAGGATTTGATTGGCTTGATTGGCTTGTTTCGCTTTATAGGTGAGCTTAACTATTTCAGGGTGTACATGAATACCATCGACAATGAGCTCTACAAATAATTGATCGTTCGCTAATGCAGCTCCAACAACCCCAGGGTCACGGTGGTGCATTCCACTCATTGCATTGTAAAAATGTGTAACATGTGTCGCGCCCACCTTAATGGCTTGTTCTACATCCTGATAGCTTGCGTCTGAATGACCGATCGAAATAATAACTCCAAGTTCGTTCAAATGCTTTATAAACTCGATCCCATTTTCTACTTCTGGGGCCATCGTTACTACTTTGATCGCTCCTTCTGCTAATGATTGCCATTTTTTAAAAAGTTGAACGTTTGGTTTGAGGATATAGTTGTTTGGTTGAGCCCCAGCTTTATGGGGTGAAATAAATGGTCCTTCAAGATGGATGCCTAAAATTTCTGCCTCACAACGGCTTTGTTTTTTCATGTAAGAAGCAGTATTTTTTAAGGTCGTTTCAATTTTATCGCTACGATGAGTCATTGTAGTTGCTAAAAAACTAGTAACCCCTTCTTTCGGTAACGATTTTGCTATATTCGCGAGCGCCGAATGAGTACCATCCATTACATCTGAACCGTTCCCTCCATGAATGTGAATATCAATCATTCCAGGAATTAACGTAAAACGGGGTGAAAACTCAAATTGTTCAACCTCTGTTTCGGTAGGATAGTCAGACATACGACCAATTTGGACGATTTTACCGTTTTTTACTTGTAGGAAACCGGACGGAATCGTGGTCGTTTCGGTAATGATATTTATATTTGTAATAAACAATTCTTTCATATTCATATTAACTCTTTTTTTTAGCAATTGCTTCAAAAGTAATCGTTTGTTCTTTATTTACCGGATACTGTCCGTAGTTATAGTCGGAAGAAATGACGACCTGGTCAAACCCGATGCTTTCTAGCAACATTTTGAATTCTTCCACTCCATACCATCGTAACGGAAAACGCTCTAATTCGGTTTGAATGAGGTTACCATTACGCCATTTTTCGTAACGTCCATGAGAAACAGTATACTGATTAATATAGTCCACTTCGACCGTTTTATTTTCAAATGTAATTATGTCGCCATTTGCTAATTCCCACGTTTTCGTTGTGATTTGATTAAGTGCAATATCTGTTTGTAAGAAAAGATCAACAATTAGGCGCCCACCATCAGTGAGATGCTTGTAAAAATTTTTTAGAGCTTCGATAGACTGTTCACGCTCGTGCAATAATAGAAATGTTCCTGTTGGAACGATGATCGCATCATACTTTGAATTTAATGTAAAAGACTCCATCCGACCCTCGAAAAGAGTTGTACTTACCCCTCTTTTTTCACAGTTTGTGCGACAAATACTTAACATTTCTTCAGAAAGATCAAATCCCTCCACATGAAACCCAGCTTCTAAAAGCGGTATAAGAATACGTCCCGTACCTGTTGCGGGTTCTAAAATACGCCCTTCTTTTATAGGTGCAAGTCGTTCTAGATAATATTCCACATCTCCAAACGAATGACCGATTGGTTTATCAATATCATATACTTGTGATGATAGCTTACTATAATAACTCAACAATTTAAATCCCACCTAACTAAACTTTTGATTTACTTATACATCCTCTATGCATTTGGCAAACATTGAATTTCTGATGACGATATATTTTGGTATTCCTAGTTCTCTAAAAAAGCTTAATATTGATAAATGTTTAAATTTCTTTTCCCATAATGGCGAGGCTGTCCCATTCAGAAAATCCATTTTTAATGTAAAACTTACTTGTAATATCTCCTTTTCCTGTAAAAAGCATAACCTCAGTAACGCCGACCTCTTTTAATCGAACTTCTAATGATTTTAACATCTTGCTGCCGATCCCTTTTCCTTGTAATTCAGGTGACGTAAACATTTCTCTTAAATTGTAATGAATTCCGTCATAAAATTGTTCATAATTCCCGAAAATCGCCCCTTTTACGTCTTCATTTTCAACGTATAAAACGCCTTCAAAATTAGGACAGTTATAAATATCTTCTAAACGTTTATAAGCTGTTTCTTCCGTCCATTTGTCATTCCAAGGTGCCGCGTTAAAAACACTTACATAAAGTTCTGAGCACTGTAGTAGATAATCTTTTTTTACAGTTATGATTGAATTCATTGAATCTCCCCCTTATTTTTCAATTAATACGTAATGATATTGTTTGCCCTTTTATGTAGTTCGAAATATTCTATCCATTCAATTTTACATGATTTAAGGAAATTATTGTATAACAATTCTGTTTATTGATAATATGAAAACACTCTGTTAATAAATCAAAGAAATTTTATACAATATCCGCATGGCGATTTCCCGTCGCATCTAATATGGAAAAGGCGGATGACTTCCTTCTCTTCGCTGTGAAGATACTGACCTCAATCACATCATGTCAATCTACTAAGCATAGGCATCGTGCTGCTTTGCGACGAGTAACCGCAGGAGCACCTTCTAGCGAATCTCAGAGGCTCGTTCGCGAAATCATCCGCCTTTTTCATACAAAATCCGCATGGCCGCAACCCCCAGCATCCTAACCTGAAAATTCGGGCGAGTACCCTAACTAGCCACTAACCAACAAACCACCTTTCTACAAAAAAGACATACCCAAGTCGCGGATATATCTATGAAATATCTTTATACTATTTTATTATTTCTACGTTCTCGCTTTCTATTTCTTTGGTACTGTTTAGGTGGTCATCCATCGATTTCCCTGTTACCCTTTCGCAAAATTCCCACACTGCATTGGTCATGGTTTGATCATCGGCATAATATGGGTAAAGGTCCGAACCGGTTGCTTGCTTTATATCTTGAATAAAGCCTTGCGATTGCTGTGGTGAAGCTTTCATAATCTCAAGTTTATCATTAAATAGCTTCCCTGTTGTTGCTTTAAATCTATCGGAAGTACAAATTTCGTAGTAATTGTTCGCCATATAGCTAGGTGGACGTAAAAATAAGTTTTGTACTCTTGCGATCATTCGGTACCCTAGTGTAACTTTTTGAAGGGTTTCTTTTGACATCGTGGCACCATTAATTTGTAGTGCGTTTACTTTAATGCGGTGATTTTTGAATTCGACTGCCATTTTAAAAGTAAGCAGCATCAACGCCATTTTTGATTGGCAATACATTTTATATACAGAAAATTTCGGATCGTTATTTTCACCTTGTAAATTACTAAACTTAATTTTTTTCTTAGGGTCAAAAAAGTGTTTAATAATGTTACTACCCGCATTTAAAATTCGCGCATCGTCGGACTTTTTTAGATGATCTAAAAGCAAATATGTGATTAAGTAAGGTCCAACGACGTTCGTATCAAATGTCATTTCAATTCCATCCTCACTTACACAATATTTGGCACCGTGATTAAAATAAGCAGCATTATGAATTAAAATGTCCAATGTTTCATATCGTTTTTTAAATTGTTCGCAAAATTGATGGATTGACTCAAATGATGAGGCATCAAGTTTCATAAGTTCGACGTTTCTGTTTTGAGTCTCCTCCATAATTCCCTTTTGAACTCTCTCACTCTTTTCGATATTTCGACATGCCATGATTACCGTGTAACCTTCTTTGGCAAACTGTAGCGTAGCAGCTTTACCAATCCCAGAATTTGCCCCAGTAATAATCACCGTTCGTTTTTTCATTTTCACTCATCCCCTATTTTAAAAAATTAATCATGTTTCTTATTAAGGCTGGTAGCGGCAACGACGTCATTAGCAGTTGTTTCAAGTATCTCTATCATCTTTTCCTCGTTAAATTCGTCTGGAAGTAACTCATTTGCAACCATTATCGAAAGACCTGTTTGGAAGATTTTCATTTTTAGTAAAATTTCTTGAAGTTCTTCATCTGTAAAACCTTTAAGGTCTGAATCTTGTTTCATAAGCTCGATCATATCGCTGTTACTTCCTTGTTCTATTTTTTTAATAAATTTGTTCTGGTTCATTACTAAATCTTTAAAAAGAACACTATAATCTTTTGCAAAACGAATACTCGCGACCCCGATATCTCGAAAAGGGCGCCCGCTATTTTCTTGTTGTAAAAGCTCTTGACTGACAGCAAAAATTTTATTTACTACCTCCTCTATAAGTTCATCAACATCCTTGAAGTTTACATAGATAGGTGCGATCGAACTTCCTAATTTTTCGGCCACTTTTCTAATCGTGATATTGTCAATTCCTTCAGTTCTTGCTATATCAAAAGCTGCGTCAACGATTTGTTGTTTGGAAAACTTCTTTTTCGGCGGCATCATTTCTCTCCTTTATGGTGTCTGACACCCCTCGTGGACATTTCGGCATTTTGTCCACGAGGGGTGGACATTCCCGCTGTAGTAGATCATCTGTTATATATCTTTTGTTATATATCAATCGTAATACATTCTTTTTGTTTTGTAAAGTGTTTTTTACCATAAATTTGTATTTATTGTGCCCATATTTTCTAGTATGTTATGTAATATTATTAGACAGATAAGATGAAGTGCCATTGTTAAAAAATCTTGAGAGGGATAGTAAGCTACTTTTTACATGAAACAAAAAAACCTTACTACTCGGAATAGTAAAGTTGATGTCAGTATATTTACTCTGTTGAAGCAAAAGGGCACTTATTGAAACCCATCTAAATTATTAAACTTAGGAATAAAAGGAACTGTTGTGCTGACGGGTGAGGGCATATTTTCAAAAGCTAAATTATTGTCCTTCAAACTGTTTTAATTTCTTTATATTATGGATCTCAAGTTCAGCATCAGCTTGTCGATGATTAATGAAACGAACACTTTCTTTCAATTCTTGAAGAGATTTTAATATGAAATCATCTGAATTTATACTTTCAATATGATGTTCTTGTACTTTCATAAGTAATGTTTTTATATCATCTTTCATCTCGATTTGATTTGACGACAAAGTACCTACTTCATTAGATAGTGACTTCAGTTCACTTCGCAT
>SKOL01000088.1 GCA_007120055.1 Anaerobacillus sp. | reverse complement strand
TGGCAAATAAACTTAAGAAGTGCCTGTCACTTCCCGGTTAATATGTTGGACTGTGCCTTGTGATGGCTTATAAAAAAATCGTCCTTTCTCGTAAGTGTTGGTGATAAATTCTTTTACAAGATAGGACGATTTTTTGTTTTTTTTGAAAAACATTATAGCAAAAGGGCTTAGGACCTTAGACAAATTCCTCTTTTTTTCAATTCTTCTCTAAGCAAATTGATAAAGTCAGAATCTATTCTTAAATGAATAGCCTTCTGGTACGTTTCAATTAACATTTGGTTACTTAGCTTATTCATTTAGCTCTCCTTATCAAAATTTCAAATATGTTTCTAAAAAGAGATATCCAAAAACAAAGTGCCAGACACAGTTCATTACTGAATAATAAACTATTTCAACTCTATTCCTCAATATAATGTTTATTATCAAGTAAAGTCCCATCCATATCCAGAACAACTAACTTATACTGCATAAAAATCAACCCCATATTAGTTCTCTACAAAATAATTTTCATTCAGTAATTAAGCCTAATAGTTTCCTATTAAAAAGGGGAATTAATAGGAAATAATAAGGCTTATTATAAACTAACATAATTAATTTATCATCAATATTTAGTTAATAAATGCTCTTTATGTTTGACCATAATAAGCATCCTTTCCATGCTTTCTTAAAAAAGTTTATCTAATAGATTTTTATCAATTGCCTCTACTTCGGGCGATTAATTTCATTGTATAAAATGTTAGTTTTTCTTCCATAATGACTGCATATAACTTCATGTTCAGCTGTTTATAAATAAATTTATGAAGTTCTTAAGTCAATCTATTTAAGTATCTTATCCTTTACAAAACTCTCTACGTCTTCACTAGTCTGCATATTTAAAGCTTCTCTTACGATTTCACTTAAATATGATTTTGAAAGTTTACTAATTTGGCTTCTTACTTTTAAAATAGAGGATGAACTCATGCTAAATTCATCTAAACCTATACCTAGTAAGAGTGGAATTGCCACTTCCTCCCCAGCCATTTCGCCGCACAACCCTACCCATTTACCTTCTTTATGAGCAGCTTGGATGACGCTATTAATTAACCTTAATATTGCAGGGTTATACGGTTGATATAAATAAGAAACATGTTCATTCATTCTATCTGCCGCTAGTGTATACTGAATGAGATCATTCGTCCCGATACTAAAGAAATCTACTTCTTTTGCAAAAATATCTGCCATTATTGCAGTAGAAGGAATTTCAACCATAATTCCTAGTTCAATTTCATCTGAAACAGTAATTCCTTCAATCGCTAGTTTTGCCTTTTCTTCATTTAGGATCTGTTTCGCTTGGCGAAACTCATCTAATGTAGCAATCATCGGAAACATAATTTTCAAGTTTCCGTAAACACTTGCCCGTAATAAGGCGCGGAGTTGAGTACGAAACATATCATCCATTTCGAGACAGAGTCTGATCGCTCGAAAACCTAAAAATGGATTCATTTCCTTAGGAAGATGTAGGTATGGAAGCTCTTTATCTCCTCCAATGTCTAGGGTACGAACGACCACAGGTTTCCCATCCATATCTGCTAACACACTTTTATATGCAGTGAATTGTTCTTCTTCTGTAGGTAACTGTTCTCTTCCCATATATAAAAACTCTGTACGGTATAAACCTATACCTTCTGCGCCATTCTCTAAAACACCTTTTATGTCTTCCGGTGAGCCAATATTTGCTGCTAGTTCAACTTGATATCCGTCTGCTGAAACTGTTTTCTTACTTCTAAGCTTTGCTTGCTCAGCTTTAAGTTTTTTTAGAGAAGCCTGCTTCCCTTTATACTCTTCAATCAATTCTAATGACGGATCCACAATAACCTTCCCAGCTACCCCGTCTATAATAAGCAAATCACCAGTTTTAATCGTTTCAGTAACTGTTTTTGTTCCAACAACTGCAGGAATTTCCATCGATCGTGCCATAATCGCTGAATGTGAAGTTCTACCCCCAATATCCGTAGTGAAGCCCTTGACAAAATCACGGCTTAATTGAGCAGTATCTGACGGGGTTAGATCTTCAGCAATAATAATTACTTCTTCTGAAATTAAACTTGGATTAGAAATTGTGACATTTAAAAGATTAGCCAACACTCGTTTAGTAACATCGCGAATATCAGCAGCACGCTCTTTCATGTACTCGTTTTCCATCGACTCAAACATGTTAATAAACATACTGGCAACTTCTTGGAGTGCATATTCTACATTTACTTGATTTTCCTTGATTGAATCTTTAACTGGATTTACTAACTCCGGATCATTCAATACTAGAATCTGAGCAGCAAATATCTCGGCTTTGTCTTCCCCAAGGTTATGTACTGTTGTTTCTTTTAGCTTCTCTAAATCTTTAATGGCTGCTTCTATTGCTAAATCAAAACGTTCTAGCTCGCTACTGCTATCTGTGACAACTCGTTTTTCTACTAACAGATTAGGAGTCTCAAGGCTATATGCCTTGGCGATTGCTATCCCCCCTGATGCTGCAATTCCATTTATTTCTTTAATCATATCTAATAACCTTCCTTTTTCATTTCTACTACTAATCTAGCAAGAACCTCTGAGTGACATTCATGCCTTTTGATGATATTGTAATTTCTGAATTAATTTGCCCTGAATACTTTTAAGCTTCCATGTAAAGTCAATCCATTAACGGTTATATCCAAAGCAAATTTTCATCGAAACGTACCCACCATAGATTAAAACAATCTCCCAAAAGCTAATAAAATAGCATTTGGGAGAGATTCAGGTGTTGGTTCATTATGCTAACTTGCTGATAATTTTATCAATTGATATATTAGTCCCGACGGTTGTAATAAAAGGAACACCATCAACAATTGGGATATCAGATTCAATTTCGTTAACAGCAACGAAATTTCATTTTATTCTTTAATTACGACTTTTATTTAAAATTATTTTTTGTTCAACAGAAGCAATTAATCTCCTAGTATAACTAATTGTATCCGGGTTAACACTTATACTATCTATACCAGCATTTACTAAAAATTCAGTAAACTCAGGGTATAATGACGGCCCTTGTCCACAAATCGATACGGTTTTTTCGTGTTTATGCGCAGCTTGAATTAACATTTCAATCGCACGTTTGACAGAAGGACTTCTTTCATCAAAATATCCCATACTATTTAAAATTCCAGAATCTCGGTCTGCACCCATAATTAATTGTGTTAAATCATTACTTCCGATACTAAAACCATCAACGAGTTGCGCAAATTGTTCTGCATCAAAAATGACAGACGGTACTTCAGCCATTATCCAGATTTTAAATTGATTATTTTGAACTAAGCCTTCCTCAGCCATGATTTGTTTGACTTTGACAACTTCCCACGGCGTTCGGACGAACGGTAACATTACATTGACATTTGTTAAACCATACTCTTCCCTTACCTTTTTAATCGCTTGACATTCAAGTCGAAAACCAGCTTCATAATCAGGAGAAATGTATCTAGAAACTCCACGCCAACCAATCATTGGATTAGCTTCTTCTGGCTCAACTTCTTCCCCACCTGTTAATCCACGGAATTCATTGGAACGGAAATCGCTCAATCTGACAACGATTGGTCTTGGGTATAATACTTCAGCTGCAGTTGTAATTGCTTCAGCCTTACCATCGATTAATTTTTCACGTTGTCCAGTTCGAACTAGGTACATAGGGTGTACACCAATGTTCGTAAAAATAAATTCAGTTCTCATTAAACCAATACCATCAAATGGTAAGTTTTTATATTTATGAATTAACTCTGCTTCTCCTAAGTTCATATATACTTTTGTTCCTGTGATTGGTGCTAGTTGAGCAAGTTGGGCTTCATTAATAGCTGCGTCACTTGTAGTTGTAGCGGCTGTTTCCTGTTTTACTTCTGGCACTAAGTTCCCGCTATAAACAACTCCACGAGAAGCATCTACCGTAATTTCCATTCCTTCTTCTAGCACTTCTGTAGCTGTTGTAGAACCTACGATACAAGGAATTCCTAATTCCCTCGATACGATTGCAGCGTGACAAGTACGCCCACCTTCATCAGTAACAACTGCAGCCGCTTTTTTTAGTGCTGGGATCATATCTGGGTTTGTCATGACAGTAACAAGGATGTCACCTTTTTCAACACGAGTAATTTCACTTATATCTTTAATTTTTCTAACAATACCGCTAATCATTCCTGGAGATGCTGCTAACCCGCGTACTAAAGGACGACGTTCTGCTTTAACTTCGATCACCTGCTCTTCATCTCCTTTAAGTGTTGTGATTGGACGTGCTTGTAAAATATATAATTCATCTGTATCACTATCAAGTGCCCACTCAATATCTTGTGGTGCATGATAGATTTGTTCAATTTTCATGCTACTTTCACATAATTTTTTTATTTCTTCATCTAATAAACATTGAGAAGTCACTTGCTCATACCCTAAGTAATCTTTAACAGCAACCTCTACTGCACCAACTGCCTCTTTATTTTTAACAACTAACACATTTTTGTTAGCAATTTGCTTTTCAGTAATTTGTAACGTTTCCTTATTTACTAAATACTCATCAGGAGTCACAATACCTGAAACAACAGCTTCACCTAAACCCCAAGATGCATTGATCATAATTTCATTTCGATTGTTTGTTACTGGGTTGGCTGTAAATAACACACCTGCTTTTTCACTATCAACCATTTTTTGAACAACTGCACATAATGAAACATCAAAATGATCGAAACCTTGATTTTCTCGATAATAGATTGCTCTCGCAGTCCATAGTGACGCCCAACATTTTCGTATATGTTTTAAAACTTCATTTACTCCACTAATTTCAAGATACGTGTCTTGTTGACCAGCAAAAGATGCTTCAGGAAGGTCTTCTGCCGTCGCTGAACTACGAACGGCCACTCTCGGATCAACTAACCCAACAGAATCACTGAACTCACTATATGCTTGACGAATTTCTTTTTCAATCGTTTCTAGCATGTCCGTTTTTTCTATTAAGCTGCGAATTTGTTGAGCTTTTATTTGTAATTCAGCAGTACTTTCATAATCAATATTATCAATAATACTATTGATTTTCTTATCTATTTGTCTTTCTTTAATAAAGTCACTGTATGCTTTTGCTGTAACACAAAATCCAGGGGGAACATTAACACCTTTTTGAGTAAGTTCACCTAAATTAGCACCTTTTCCACCTACTGACGGAATATCTTCTTTACATACTTCATGAAAAGAACGTATATATTTAAATTTCACCAAATTAATCCCCCTCGATTTATAGTTTTTAAACCTCTTATATTAATAGGTATGAATCAAAATTATTTTATAAAAAGATGCTTTGCGTTGGCAATTGCAGTATCAAAGTCAACAGTACTCCTTA
>SKOL01000319.1 GCA_007120055.1 Anaerobacillus sp. | reverse complement strand
TATAGGCTAAACCGTACCCAACCATTACTTCTAGAAGAAAATCATTCGCCTCCAACACTTCTGAAGGCAAATCCGGAATCAACTCCCGGGCTACAACTACATGAAGATTGACCATTTCCTCAGGTGTCATATTTTCCTTTATTAATTGTCTAGAAAACTGTTGAGCTTCGTATAAGGCGTGCTCACTACCTGTATGCAAATACCCTTCAAGAATCGATTTATACATTTCCTGTAAACTAACGTCGGTTTTCTCCATACTCCTCCCCTTTCTAACGGAGCCATTTCACCGCGTGAATTTTCGTCCCTTCACCTTCTTTAGAGTCGATAAGAAATTCATCCATTAGCCGCTTCACACCAGGTAACCCTGCTCCTAACCCACCTGATGTTGTATAACCATCTTCCATAACTCTTCGTAAGTCCTTTATTCCTGGACCGTTATCAGAAGCCGATACTTTCACTCCTACTTTATTAGCTTCGACGACTTTTTCAATACAGATTTCACCGACTTTGGCATATAAATATATATTTCTAGCAAGCTCTGAAATCGCCGTCGTAATTCTTGCTTGATCAACAGAACCGAAACCAACTTCCTTGGCGATCGTCCTACCAGCTTGTCTTGCAGCAACAATGCTCCATTCACTTCTTACTTCGACACAGGTTTGGGACATCTCTATCCCTCCAGTTCCTGTTGTAATTTTTCCAAGCCTTGTTCTAAATCAAGAGCTGTAGGAACTCCGTGCATTAAAATCCCCATATCAACTAGCGTAATTGCGACCGCTGGTTGAATGCCCGTTAAGACAACCTTTGCCCCCATTAAATTGGACATATCAACAACGTCACCTAACACTTTCGCAATAAACGAATCGATAAAATCGACCGACGTAAGATCGATCACGACACCGCGAGATCCTTCTTCATGTATTTTATTCAAAATATCTTCTTGAAATTGCAACGCCGTTTGATCATCTAGTTCAATTTGAACAGAAACTAGTAAATATTCTTTTAATTTCAAAATAGGTATTCTCATTCTTACCTCTCCTTCACTAGTTTTCTATCTTAACAATCGTTTTTTGAGTCATTTCTAAGGCACTAGCGATCCCTTTTTTTAACGTACTTTTCGTTGGGAATTTCGATAAATCAATCCCTAAGTTAACAATCGTTTGAGCAATTTCTGGTCGAATGCCTACTAAAATGCAATCCGCACCTACTAACCGAACCGCTTCAGATGCTTGAATAATATGGTTAGCTACCATCGTATCAACGACCGGAACTCCAGTAATATCAATAAGTACAACTTGTGAGCGATGCTCAATAACTCCATTTAGTAAGTTTTCCATAATTAACTTCGCTCTTTCTGTATCGATCGTTCCAATAAGAGGCATCACACTAATATGTTCAAATACTGGAATGAGCGGGGCCGACAATTCTTTTAACGCCATCTTTTGTAAAAATACAGTGTTCTCCCAAGAGCCAGAGTATTCATTTACTAACGTATTAACAATTTCATCTACCCAACTCTCAACTTCATAATAAATCTCAAAATTTTGCTTACCTTCATGATCTTCAAATAATGTATCTAAAATCACTTTCCTAAATGTTTGCAAACCTCGCGTTAAATACGACAAAGGCCACCCAAGTTGGATCAGTCTTTCGGTAAATCCACTCAGTTGCTCACCACAAGATTCCTGCCCATGACCGACAGCATTTAAAATAATTTCAACAAATTCTTTATTCGTATTCGTATATACGTGATCAGAGATATTCTCTAAATGATGTTCCCTTCTTACTTCCTCAACTTTCTTTAACCAATCTTCAATAATAATTTCCCTCTTCGTTTCAATAAGCTTCGCAACAGAAGGCTTCATTTTTTTCGCTCCTCTCAAGTACGTTTCTATTATTATTTCATTTATGCTAGTTTGATGCAAAGAATTGTCGGTTTTCTACAGTACTTGGCTACTTTAGACTTAGGTAACAAGTTGGACAAACACTTACTTTCCTTCCGTATATTATATTTTATCAGAAATATCTGATTTTTATTTCGAACAAATAAAAAAAGTTGCTCTTCTATCTTTTAGCAACTTTCCTTATCATTCGTATACAGTTATTGCTTTGATAGCTAAAAATCAATAAGCCCTAGACTGATTTGTAACGCCTCATTCACTCTCGTCATCATATCCTCATCAAGGTGAGTGATTTTATCTGTCAGACGTTGCTTATCAATCGTACGAACTTGTTCTAATAAAATTACCGAATCGCGATCAAAACCATATCGCTTTGCACTAATTTCTACATGTGTTGGTAGTTTCGCCTTCTGGATCTGAGCTGTAATTGCTGCGACGATGACTGTTGGGCTAAACCGATTTCCGATATCATTTTGAATGATGAGGACAGGCCTTACTCCCCCTTGCTCCGAACCAACAACTGGTGAGAGGTCAGCAAAATAAACGTCGCCACGTTTTACAATCAAAATCTACACCCCACTAACTAGGCGGTCTAGTGTGTGTTCAGCTTCCTCCTCAGCAAGAAAAGCTTCTGAAGCAATATTTAAATTAATTTTGGCCATTTCCATGTAACCTTGTTGCATCGTTTCTCTGATTTGCCGCTTCTTTTTCTCACGAAGATATGCTTTTGTAGCTTGGTGAATAAATTCACTTCGGTTTACATTTTCTCGTTTGATCAAGCCATCAACCTCATTTAATAAATGTTGTGGTAAGCTTACCGTGATTCTCTTTGTGTTATCAGACACAAAAACACCTCCAACGTACACCTACAACTTAATTTTAATTATATCCATCATTAATCATAGCATTACCTTTACCGTTTTGCAAAGACCTATCTTGTTTCTCTCACGATAAATATTCGCCAAAATTCTGTTTCATTCCTGCTAATTCAAGCTTTTTTTAAAAAACTTCGTTGTTAATTGTAATAATTTCCCCATTCTTCATAAAAACTCGCGGCACACGATAACTAATCATGCATGGTATTTCGTAATTGATCGTCCCGAGGCGAGTAGCTACCTCATCAACGGAGATCATCTCACCGTTTTGTTTTCCAATCAAAGTTGCCTCGGTCCCGATAGCAACCTTCTTATCCAACTTTACCATCATTTGGTCCATACATACCCTACCAACGATTGGTGCCCTTTGACCATCGACAAGGACATAGCCATTATTGCTGTTTTGACGAAGCCAGCCATCTGCATAACCAACCGGGATTGTCGCAATCCATTCTTGACCCTCTGCTTTATAGGTTGCCCCATAACTAATTCCTTCATTACTACTAATTTCTTTCACATGAATTATTTTGCTTTTAAGTGAAAATGCCTGTTTCAACGAAAAGGGAATTTCATCTTCAATCTCCTTAGATGGAGTTAGACCATACATGGAAATCCCCACTCTTGCCATCGTAAACATTTTCGAAGGAAAACGGATCGTCGCTGCACTATTTCCACAGTGAATGTAAGGTACATCTACATCATAATCCTTCAACCATTCAAGCATATCGAGAAAACGATTATACTGCATATGAAAGTAGTCTAAACCTTTTTCATCAGCTGTCGCAAAATGCGTATATACACCTTCCAACACAAATTGTTGATCATTTTTTATGCAATCAATAACAGCTTTTCCTTCATTTTTCGATCTTATTCCAATCCTGCCCATACCAGTGTCAATTTTCAAATGAAACGAACAAATAAGGTCTGATTGAAGGTATTGTTTCGCTTCTTTTAACCATTCTTCTTGAAAAATCGTTAAAGCGATATTGTTTTGGGCAGCAAAATTGATATCACTTGGTCTCACCCAACCAAGAACTAAAATCGGAGCATTGATGCCTTGTTTTCTTAAAGCAATTGCTTCATCTAAAATAGCAACTCCTAAGTAATGTGCTCCAGCATCCAATGCCGTTTTTGCAACATGAACAGCTCCGTGACCATAGCCATTCGCTTTCACCGCCGCCATAACTTTTACATCTTCTGGCAGCGCCTTTTTTATATTTTTTACGTTAATTTCTATCGCATCAAGATCGATCTCTACCCACGTATCCCGATAAAATAAATTCAAGTTTTCCAACAAAGGGCACTCCTTTTCCCACGAACTAAACTTCATATATATATGATAATCATAATGCCCTGATACCGATTGTCAATAAAGAAGTGCAAAATAAGAACTGTTAATTTTTTCACAGGAGCAAAAAAACAGACCCCGAAGCTAAACTTGGGGTCTGTAGTTGCTAGTTTAATTATTTCACTTGTGTACCGTAGACTGATTTTGCGATCGACATCATCTCTTCCGTACTCATATCTTGTGAAGCTAAGAAGAAGTCGATTCCTTCATAAGACCAATTTACTGAACTTACTTGCCCATCACTAGATAGCGCACCAATGGTAAAACCTAAATCAACAGGCTCACCATCAGTAATGTGCATCGGTGTGCTCGCTTGCCTTACTCGACTTCGTTGTTGAATTAGTGTGAAGTTTTTATCACCCGTGTATGATAAGACAATTCGCTTACCATCTTCAATGTCTACTTCTTCTGATTCATTTAACATTGTTCCATCTGGAACATACATCGGGAACAATGGCGTTAATGGCTCGTCACTTTCTGCGGCCATCGCCGGAAGACTTTCTAATTGGGCCCCAGTCATGTTGCGATCCATGTCAAAGTCGCCGTCGTTAAAGCTAGCATTTAGCTTGAAGTCTTTGAAATCCACCGTTACTAACACTTTCAACTCAACATCCATAATTTTCACTGATACAGGCGTTAAGTCTTTTTTGCTAAGTGTAATTTCTTGCTGTTGTAAATTTTTATTTGTGTAGTTCGTTTTTGTTTGGAAAATATAATAATCATCTGTTGCTGTAAACGTTCTTTCAGGATCCATTAAAATGTCATTGACAATAGATTCGTATAAATACACTTGGCTATTATTTTCTGGCCAGTCACTTTGGAAACGAAAACTTTTATTTAAAGCAGGTGTTAAAACGAACACCCCTTCATCATTTCTTAAAATAATCTGGCTTTGTTCTTTTTGAGCATTATTCAAAGCGACACGATAATAGCTCGGTTGCATATGCCAAATTTCCACCTCATACTGTTGAGGCTCTTTTCCTGTCTCTAAAGTCATCATTGCCTCAGCTTTATAGCCAGACATATCTTTTATTTTATTCCCAAGCTCTTCGATGATATCTTCCTGTGTTTTCTCGCCGCAAGCTGTCAAAAAACCTAGAAGTAATATGAACGAGAACATAAGTGCAATTGTTTTTTTCATCCATTCTCAACCCCTTTGTCTCATTTAGACGACAAAGGAGGGAATTCTATCGGTAGTTGCGATAACGGTTAAAATCGATCCAAAACTTGTGGCATAATCTCAACTAAATCAGAAGCGAG
>SKOL01000555.1 GCA_007120055.1 Anaerobacillus sp. | reverse complement strand
ATTAGAATTACCCCTAGAATACACTTTCGCTTTTTCAATAGCAGCAACGACTCTCTTTACTTCTCGTTCTGGGTGTTTAAACCAATCTGTACTCCAAATACGGTGAATGGTCCATCCTAACCCTTCTAATACTTCCTGTCGCAGCCGATCGCGATCACGGGCTGAACGTGCACTATGATACGTAGCCCCATCGCACTCAATGCCTAATAAGTAACGCCCAGGACTATTGGGATCTACGATGGCTAAATCAATATAAAATCCTGCAGAGCCCACTTGTGGTTCAACTTCATAGCCTAAATTTTGTATTGACTTACAAACAGCTTCTTCAAAAGGAGAGTCAAAGCCTTTTCCTGTTGATTTCGGAATATCTAAAATGCCACTTTTTGCGTATTTAAGAAATGTCTTTAAAGCTTTAACCCCATGTGAATTTGAACGTTTTAGATCAATATCATCGGCACTTAAATTTGTAAATACTTCACACCTCATTCGTGCACGCGTAATTAAGACGTTTAATCGCCTTTCTCCTCCCGTACGATTAAGGGCACCAAATTCCATCGCTAAATATCCATCCTTTGTTTTCCCATAACCAATACTAATAAAGATTACGTCCCTTTCGTCCCCTTGAACGTTTTCTAGATTTTTTACAAAGAATGGCTCATGGTGATGTTCTGAGAAGAAAGATTCTAAACTAGGATTAGAACGGCGTAAGATTTCAAGTTCATCTACGATCGCTTGCATCTGTGCCATGCTAAATGCTGCTACACCTAACGTTAAATTGGGATAATTTTTTGCATGTACCATGACAGCTTCAGCAACCTTTTTGGCTTCTCCCTTATTCGTACGTGTTCGTCCTCGGTCATAATATGTGTCTGTAGAAAAATTGTATTTTAAACCCGTAGAATGCATATCAGCATCAGGGCCCGGGAAAATAACTAGTTTATCATCATAAAACTCATGGTTTGATACTGTGATTAGAGATTGATGACGACTTCGATAGTGCCATCTTAACATGCGTTGCGGTGCACCTTGACTTGAAAATAAACCTAGAATACTTTCCATATCAGAAACAAAATGTTCCTCTTCGCCAACTTCTTCTTTAGTAATCGAATCGAAGAAGTTTGTTGGTGGCATTTGTTTACTATCTCCAACAACAATCGCCTGCTTAGCACGAACAATAGCCCCAAACGCATCTACTGGTTTCACCTGACTCGCTTCATCAAAAACGACAAGATCAAATTCCATACTACCCGGCTCTAGATAAGTTGAAATCGATAAAGGTCCCATCATAAATATAGGCTTTATCGCCTGAATGGCCTTTCCTGCTCTATTCATCAACTTTCTAATTGGTAGGTGCCTTGCTTTCTTTTCAAATTCCCGTCGAAGTACTCCTAATTGACCACCAGCCTCATACTGCGGGAGTGCTTGCCAATGCCGTTCTGCGAGTTTGGCACGATTTAGTTCAATTAAAACCCTGTCTTTTTCTTGAAATTTCTCAATCACATGTTCATGTCTACTTACATCAAAATTTGCGAGTGCTTTACGTTCAGTAAAAGCTTTTTCTAATAGGGATTGATTCCAATTCCATTTAAAACAGTCAAACAGTCGTTTACCTGAGAATTCCCAAGACTCAGCGAATGTTGCCACAGAAGCAATATCTTCTTCTTTACAAACACCTATTACATTATTATAAGAAGACATTTCATGTAAATCTGCAGCCCTCGTATTCCAAGTGCTTATAACGTCTTTTAATGTGCTAAGATCTTGACTAGCTAGTGAATCGTTGGAGTTAAATCGAAGACAACTATCAAATTCTAAGCTCTTTTCAAGTAATTCGAGTGACCCGGTAGTCACTGAGGTAATGTTTTCTAAATCAAATATTATTTCTTCAATATTATTTCTGTTAGGATTTGTTTCTAATATATTTAACACCCAATCAGTAATTACATTGCTTTTTATATCTTCGTGAAGTTTAATTAGCCATTTAGAAATTGTGAATAACTGTTCCGTTTCCGTAAAAACGCTACTCCATCGTTCTTGAAATAGCTCTTTTCCAATAGGTTCATTTTCTTTAACAACTTTATAGAGACGTTGCGACTCCATAATTGAATCAACGACTTCTACAAGGTCTTTCGGTGGGTGTTTCGGATTTTTTAAGAGACTTAAAACTTTATTTTTTGCTTTGCGATAATTCCCCGATAAAAACCTCCACCATTTATCTTTATATTGAATGAGAAATTGTCTAGTTTCGAGCAACTCCTGTTGCCAAGCTTCAGGCATTAAAACGGATTCATAAATTTGTTTTATATTGCTGTAATTACCTGCAGCATCTAGCAAGTCATTCAAATTGTTCTTTTTATATAACCAATTTTTTGATTTAATATTTATATCTAAAAGGTCTGGAGAATCAACAATTGTTTGGAGTTCTTTCAAAAAATATAAACAGTCAGGAATATTATGAACATCTTTGTAAGAAATTTCATTCGTATAATGGTTAACTTTATATGATGTTTTTACGACCAAATCAAGTGTTTCTTTAGAATTTTCAATTAGCATATCAATTTCATGAGGCAAGGTGATTTTCTTTTTACTTCCCCAAAAAGGGTGCTCATTTGGACGTCCAATTTTGCTAATCGTTGTTTGTAATTCCTCTATAACTGCTTCTTTTTTTCGATACTCTTCAGCACTCCAATTGACCATCCCCTCAATGTCTATTTTAGGGAATTTAAGATCTTTATACTTGACTTGAAAAAGTGCTAATTCTCCCAGAGCTAGATAAGGTGTCACACCTGATGAACCAATGACCGAATTGACAGCATTACAATAATCATTTAAACGAGTACGCATTTCTTCAAGAATATTAATGTCTACATTGTTGTACGTTGGCTTTCCAAGATCTAAAGTTGAAGACAGTTCATTTAAGAGAGTTTTTTTATTCGTTTTATGACTATGAAGCTCAAGACATGCAACTCCAAGACCTACAGAGTCTAACCTGCGTTTTACAACTTCAAGCGCTGCCATCTTTTCAGATACAAAAAGCACTTTTTTTCCATGTCCGATTGCTTCAGCGATAAGATTTGTTATTGTTTGAGACTTTCCTGTACCTGGTGGTCCTTGAATGACCAAATTACGTCCTTTATTCACATCAAGCATTGCCGAAATCTGCGAACTATCTGCATTCATTATATGATTTGACTCTTTTAAATTCACGTATTGATCGATATTTTCATCATCACCTATTCCAGAAGGTTCCTCATTAAATCCATCCCCAAGTAAATCTGAAAGTATTTGATGATTTTCTGGACAGTGATGTTCTGGCCAAATCGCAGGATCTAAGTCCCGATACATCAGAAATTTCCCAAATGAGAAGAAGCCAATGACCACCGTTTCTGTATCAACTGACCAATTTTTTTGTCCTTCTATTTCCGTAGAGACATCTGAAAAATAGGAAGGGATGTCTACCTCATCAACGTCGGTTGATAAGCTAGGGATCTCAATTCCAAATTCTCCTTTCATCTTTTCTACTAATGAAATATTATGCCCAATATCGTTCTCAGTATATGTAAGTGTAAATCTTTCTTTCGCGCTTCCGCGTTCTAGCTGAACAGGAATAAGAACTAAAGGTGCTTTTCTTAATTCATTGCTACTACTAGATTCATACCAATTTAACATCCCTAATGCCATGTATAGAATATTTACACCTTGTTCTTCTATATACGTACGTGCAAAATAGTATGTATTTAACAATCTTTTCTCTAATTGTTTTTCTGTATAATTTGTCTGAAGTTTAGTTTTAAATTTTCGTAATTCACTTTCATTTGACTCTTCGATCATTGTGGTGTCTTCTTGATCATCATTGTTAAATAAATCTGGTTCAGATAACTCTTGGAAGCTCATTTTAGCCTTATCACAAACTAATGTGTTAAAAACGGCAACTGGATTATTATTACTAATTTCAAGTCCTTTAGCTTTTAACGTACGGTAGTTTAAAAGTGGATTCCTAAGACCAAAATCAAGTAACTCCTTCCGAGCAATATTTAACTTTTCACGGATTTTCGATCCCAATGTTACCCCCTCCTTAACAAACATGCCTTTATATAAAGATTTAACACTAATTAAATAAACTACATAAATCAATGAATTTCATAATTCATTATTCTCGCCACTAAGATCAATATATAGTTGCGTCAAAACCATTCGCAAACTATATATTGCGGGATATGGCTCATTTTTGGTAATTATAAAATTCACTCATATATCAGTACTTTCCAATATATTCTAAAACATTCTTTAAAATTCGGGAGTTTAATTAAAATGTTTCCCAGATTTAAAAAGTGATTCTTAACACCTTTTACAGTCATAGTATAAAAAACAGCTACCATTTACTTTATAAGTAGATAAGCTAGAAAGAGCCATTAACATAATATTTTTCCAAAAGAATATATATTAAATTCAGATGTTTAATACGAATTGGAGGGAATGACATGGTAGTTGAATGGAATATTTCAAATGATAGACTACTAGAGCGATATGCGGTAGAAGGCAGCTTTTATCAATTGAAGCTAAGAGATGGGATAACGAAAATATCCTGCAGGAACGACTTACATATCATTGACAAAGCACATCAACAAGAAAATGGAGATAACTCAAAGGCGCAACTTCTAATGATCATGATGAACCCTGGAAAATCTAGACCTTTACGACAAACATCTATTTCCGAGTATGATCGAGTACATGCAGCGAGCGCTATTCATGAAACACCTTATGTAGACACTTTACCTGATGATACACAATATCAAGTTATGAAACTAATGTGGAACCTAAACCTTAAGCATGCAAGAGTGATTAATATATCTGATATCCGTAATACAAAAAGCAAACATTTTGCGCTTCAAGTAGATGAAATTACTGAGCTCGACGACATCCATAGTATTTTCAGTCCAGAAAGACGTGAAGAATTGCTTGAAGTATTTGAGCAACTAGAAGAAAACGCCGTAATTTTTAAAGCATGGGGAAAAACGATCGTCGACCAATCCAATCACTTCCGAGAACTCGTGAAAAACTATTGCCTCCCTTCTTTACCAGAAGGAGTTAGCCAAGTAGGAATCCAAGGAAACTCTCGCCTTCATTTCAGCCATCCATTGCCACAAGGAGGACAATCCTTGCAAAAGCAATGGGTAAGGGATGCATATCGGCTGTTGAAGGAGGGTTAATTGGGACAGGGGGGACAGGTTCATTGTCCTAGTTGATTCGCCCCTCACCTTTTTGCATATCTCATTTTTAATGTCGTAAAGAAGTTCATACGGTCAATTTTTGTACCTGTTAATTTTTCAACCTGCTTAGCGAGGTACGTGCTATCGACAACTCCATAATAATAAGCCATTCCATGT
>SKOL01000356.1 GCA_007120055.1 Anaerobacillus sp. | reverse complement strand
TCCCACCATAAATACCACCTAAAATGATAACAGGAATTAATAATGCCCATTTGGCATCCCAAACCGCTTTTGCGATATTACTTAATGATGTCTTCTCATTTAAACCTGTGTAACCCATCTTTTTTGAATAAAAGTATGCATATAAAATTAACGCAAAACCAACTAATAAACCTGGTAAAATACCGGCAATAAACATACTTGAAATCGAAACACTTCCAACTACTCCATAAATAACCATCGGGATACTTGGAGGGATAATCACTCCTAGTGATCCTGCCGCACAAACAACTGCAGTGGCGAAACGCTTATCATAACCTTGACGTACCATTGCTGGGATCATAATCCCACCGATCGCTGCAACTGTTGCTGGACCTGAGCCTGAAATTGCTGCAAAAAACATACATGTAATAATTGTAGCTATCGCAAAACCACCTGTTTTATTACCTACAAGCGAGTTTGCAACTCTGAAAAGACGATCAGAGATTCCGCCTTTCCCCATAATTTCACCGGCTAAAATAAAGAATGGTACTGCCATTAGTGGAAAGGAATCAACTGACGTAATTAATTCCTTTGCTAAAAACTCTAACGGTAATGATCCTGAATATAAAATTGTGACAAGTGATGAAAGCCCTAATGCTATTCCAATTGGGACACTTAATAATAAAAAGATAGCAAATGAAACAAATAAAACTACTGCAACCATAATTACGCCCCCCCTTTACTCCTCTTGTAATTTCTCTTGTGTCGTCTTTATTTCTACTTCTTCAAATCCAAATAACGCCTTTAGCTGCTTAATTAAGTTTTGAATGATACGAATCGCCGTTAATCCCATTCCAACAGGTGCCGCAAAATAAATGAGACCCATCGGTATTTGAAGTGCTGGAGATTTCTGTCCCCATTCAAGTAACTTTAATGCAATGTCTGTTCCGTAATACATAACGAAAAAACAGAAAATTAAAAATAAGAAATTTGATATAATCGTGAACACCAATCTACCCTTATCTTTAAATAGAAGCAATAAGACATCTACTTTAATGTGCCGCTGCTTTTTCACTCCGTAACTAATTCCGATATAAACAAGCCAAATGAAGCAATAACGAGCTAATTCTTCGGACCAAGATAATGAACTTTCAAAAATAAAGCGCATAATCACTTGTAAAAAGATGACTGAAACCATAATTGCTGTAAAAATTACTAGAAGCACTTCTTCTGTATGCTCATCTAACCACTTTACAACTTTCATTTTAGTTTTCCCCCTCTGCCATTGTTGTGTCTATTTTCGTTTGATCAGGAAAGCAAAAGTATAAACCTAATGAGAAAAGATCAAGATTCATACTTTTGCTTTCCTCTATGTTTAATAGATGAGAGAAGGTAATAATTACCCTCTCTCAAGATATAAATCGATTTATTGTTGAGCTTCTTCTACAGCTTGGAATACAGCGTCAACTGTTTCTCTACCAATTTGATCTGCGAACTTATCAACAACTGGTTGAACTGTATCTACCATTTCTTGACGAGCCTCAGGTGTAATTTCAGTGAATGTCATTCCTTCAGCAATTAAGCTTTCTAAATACTCAGCACTCGCTTCACGGTTCATTTCACGTTGGTAAGCACCAGCAGCGTATGCAGCTTCTGTTACGATTTCTTGCTGTTCAGGAGTCAAACCATCAAAGAACGATTTACTTACTAAGAATACCCAAGGGCTATAAATATGGTGTGTGTCAGAAACGTAATCTTGAACTTCAAAGAACTTTTGTAAATAAATTGTCGCAAAAGGATTTTCTTGTCCGTCAACTGTACCTTGTTGTAACGCTGTGAATAACTCTGTAAATGCCATTGGAGTTGGGTTTGCACCTAATGCACGGAACGCTTCAAGGTGTAATTGGTTTTCCATCGTACGGATATTTAAGCCACGGAAATCTTCAACAGTTGCAACTGGACGCACACTATTTGTTAAATCACGGAAACCATTTTCCCAATAACCTAAACCAACTAAGTTTTGAGATTCTAATTTATCTAGTAAACCTTCACCAACTTCTCCACCTAACACTGCATCAGCTACTTGCTCATTAGGAAATAAGAATGGAATATCAAATACGCTAAATTCTGGAATAAAGTTTGCGATAACTGCTGTTGAAGGAACTGTAATTTCTTGAGAACCTAACTGTAATGCTTCAGTCATCGTACGGTCATCACCTAATTGACCACTATGATACGTTTCTACTTTAATTGCGCCGTCTGTTTTTTCTTCAACAATTTCTTTAAACTTTAATAAACCTTTGTACTGAGGGTGTTGATCATTTAGACCAATACCAGCACGCATTGTTTTTACTTCAACAGTCTCTGATTTTGCATCGCCTGAAGCACCATCTTTTGTCTGAGTGCTTGTGTCGCCACTTCCACATGCTACTAGCCCAAATGCTAATGCGACTGTTCCAAATAATAGACCTAATTTCTTTTTCACTTTGTGTTCCCCCTTAAATTTTTGTTTTTATTGTTTAAAATGAAATTTTAAAATTTCATTTTTATAACCTTTACATATTTTTTGACAATTTTGTTAACGTTTTCATTACAACAGAAAAAATTTTGTTTTTTTTCTATAATTATTTCTTTACTACTTCATGACCACCAAATTCATTTCGTAAAGCGGCAACTACTTTCCCAGTAAAAGTATCATCTTCTAAAGAACGGTAACGCATCATTAACGATAGGGCGATGACTGGAGCAGCAACTTGTAAATCAAGAGAAGTTTCTACTGTCCACTTTCCTTCCCCAGATGAATTCATAATTCCGCGAATTTCATCAAGTTTTGGATCTTTGGAGAATGCCGATTGTGTTAATTCCATTAACCATGATCGAATAACAGAACCATTGTTCCAAACCTTTGCTACTGCCTCATAATCATAGTCAAATTCACTTTTCTGCAAAATGTCAAAACCTTCTGCGATAGATTGCATCATTCCGTATTCGATACCATTATGGATCATCTTAAGGAAATGCCCACTTCCTACCGGACCTGAATACATGTAGCCATCTTCAATTGAGATCTCTTTAAATAATGGTTCAATTGTTTTGAAGACCGTTGGATCTCCACCAATCATTGTACAAGCATCTTTTCTAGCTCCAGATGTACCACCGCTTGTTCCAACGTCAAAGAAGTAAATCCCTTTTTCTTGTAATAGGTTACCTCTTTCAATCGATTGTTTATAATGAGAGTTTCCGCCATCGATAACAATATCATCTTTAGTCAGAAGCTCACTTAACGTTTTAATAACTGACTCTGTAATTTCTCCTGGCGGAACCATAATCCATATAATTCTCGGTTGCGGAAGCTTTTCTACAAGCTCTTCAATTGAATTTGCACCTTCTGCACCTTCCCCAGAGATTTTATTCACCAGATCAGCGCTTACGTCTGTTCCAACGACTGAATGACCATTGTCCATTATGTTTAACGCCAAGTTGTAACCCATTTTACCAAGGCCAATCATTCCTAGTTTCATTGTTTCCTCCTTATTTAGTGAAAGCGTTCTATTTTTCAAGTAAACTTTCATATTATAACCTTTATGAAATTTTATTTCATATTCATCTTCGTGAAATAAATTTCCTTACAAGATCTATTATATGATAAATTATTTCTTTTTCAAGACTTTTTTTGAAAAAATATTTTTTTATTAACCGTTTTCATATATTATATAATTAGAAATAAATTTTTTAAGGGAGTGTAGGGGATGGTTCAAACACATTGCATTGCACGCATAAAATCTTCGTATTCTGATTTTAGCGAGAAAGAAAAGAGAATCGCTGATTATATTGTTAATAATCCTAAAAATATTATTCACTCGACAATCAACCAAGTAGCTGAAGATTTAGATGTTGCCGAGGCTACTGTATTTCGTTTTTGTAAGCGGATTGGCTTTAAAGGGTATCAAGCAATGAAAATTGCTTTAGCAGCAGAAGTTGTTAGTCCAATTAGTGATATCCACGAAAAGATCCACGTAGATGATAATGAGAAATCTGTGGCTGAAAAAGTTTTTCGCACAAATATTAGAACTTTAGAAGAAACGTTACGTGTAATTGAAGAAGATAGTTTTAAGAAGGCTGTTCAAGTAATTTTAAACGCCAATAAAATTGAATTTTATGGAAACGGTGGATCAGGTTCTGTTGCGGATGATGCTCATCATAAGTTTTTACGGACAGGGATCCATTGTGCTGCTTATAGTGACTCTCACCTTCAAGTTATGTCTGCTTCCTTATTAACAGAAAACGACGTAGCAGTGATTATATCTCACTCAGGTTCAAACAAGGACATGCTTCAATCGTTAGAAGTTGCTAAAGAAACTGGTGCTACTACCATTGCAATCACTACGTTAGCTAAGTCACCACTAAGCCAAGGAGCTGACATTGCTCTTTTTACTGTGAGTGAAGAAACTGATTATCGCTCTGAAGCTTTATCATCACGCTTAGCTCAATTAAGTATTATTGATGCTCTTTATGTAAATGTAAGTATTGCTCGTAAAGACCTCATGCAAGAATCGTTACAAAAAATCCGAAACGCAATTTCGTTAAAGCGTTTATAATAAAAGGAAGTGTCACTTATGGAAAAATATGTTATCGGGTTAGATATTGGAACGACAAGTGCTAAAGCAGTTTTATTCAGAAAAAACGGCTTAGTAATCGCTGAAAGTGAAAGCGCATACTCAGTCACTCACCCTCAGCCCTCATGGGCCGAACAAGATCCAATCATTATCGAAAAAGCTGCAATTACCGCAATTAGTTCAGTTATCAACAAATCTAAAGTAATGAAAGAACAAGTTTGTTCAATCGGTTTGTCGACGGCGATGCACTCACTCATTTGTATTAACGATAAGAATGAACCGTTATCACCATCGATTATTTGGGCCGACGGTAGAAGTGTTGAACAAGCTAAAAAACTTAAACTGCAAACCGAAATTTATTTAAAAACAGGAACCCCCATCCATCCGATGTCTCCTTTATGCAAGTTAGTTTGGATGAGAGAAAACAATTATCAACCGTACAAAGATGCAGCGATGTATGTATCTATTAAAGAGTTTCTTTTATTAAGGTGGTTTGGGGAAGCTGTCGTCGATTATTCCGTTGCATCTGCTACTGGTCTTTTTAACATTCATTCATTTGATTGGGACGATCAAATTTTAGAAATTGCCGGGATTTGTCGAGAACAACTATCTAAACCGGTAGCTCCAACTACAATTTGCGAAGGCTTACCGAAAAATATTGCTGACGAAATGGGATTGAAGGAAAGTACACTTTTCGTTTTAGGTGGTAGTGATGGACCGTTGGCAAACTTAGGGATTGGCGCCACTGCACCTGGTGATGTTGCCATCACCGTTGGTACGAGCGGTGCTATACGGCAAATGGCTTCAAAACCT
>SKOL01000552.1 GCA_007120055.1 Anaerobacillus sp. | reverse complement strand
CTTGATGAGCCAGCGAAAGCAACAAATGTATCTGCAGGAACGCATAGCTTTAGTTGGGACATGACGATCAACGGTGAACCATTAACACCAGGTCGTTACCAAATCAATGCTTATGCGAAAACAGGCACAAATGAAATGGAACTTGCGGGTGGGGTTTTAACGATTAATCCTTAATAAGGAAGACAAAGCAGTAAGTTTAACTATCGATTAAGGGGCTCGGCGGGATGTATCATGATCTCGAAGCTCCTTTTTGATTTTTACGGACATTCCAATCTGTTATTTGCCCAAAAACGTCCGTTTTAACAAACTCTACGGACATGGTTCCTTTATATACCTAAAATCAGCGCTAAATCAAGCTGATACCTTAATTTAGCGGATTAGATGTCCGTAAGAACCTAAAAGGCCATCCCGTTTTTCACAAATAACGAACCTGATGTCCACTACAACACCCCTCATCCGCGAGATCATGTCCACATCCTACATCCATTCACATCAGCGATCGTAATAAAATTTTCACCCAACCGGCAATCGACAGCCACAGTGGAATGCTCAATACCGTTCCGAAAAATAACCCTTTAAAAAAATTCCCTTCTGTATCCACAATACCAACTCCTACCTCTAGTGTTGCTATTGTGGTGAAACTTTAAACTAGCTACGCCCCCCATTGCCACCAACCAACCAAAAAAACTCCCACAAATGGGAGTTCCTCAAGTTCTATTATGAAAAATAAGCTACCGAAATAGTTAAAATGAAGAATAACACAGCTAGTACCACTGTAGCTTTTTGAAGCACTGCATCTATTCCACGAGCTTTTTGCTTACCGATTAATTGTTCTGCACCACCAGAAATGGCACCTGCTAACCCAGCACTACGACCAGATTGTAATAATACGACAACAATAAGTAGAATTGCGACGATTACTAATAAAACTGTTAATAAAGCTTGCACTATCTACACCTCCAGCGTCTGTTCACATTATTCTTATTTTACAACAATAATTGCTGTTGTACAAGGGTACTGATTATATAATATTTGACATCTATGATAAATATTAAAAAACGAATAATAAAGAAGAGGTTGTTTGCTTATAGTTAAATTAGAACTCATTAGCCGCATCCGTCTACTAGAGGCGGTAATTTAAGCAGTATGAAGTTTACAAAGGTAAAATTAAATAAATTTTTACTTTTAAAGTGAAACAAATTCAATGACAGATGCGTATTAGTAAAGTAAGATAGTTTAAGAAAATCTTTCCAAATCCCTTTACCAAACGTAATGATAATTGCTAAAAAGAGGGTGAAAAAGATGATCGGTTGCTTATGTATTCACGGTTTTACTGGAGAAGCTAAAGAGGTAGAGCCACTTACCAATTTTTTAAAAAAGAAAAAAGGATGGCTCGTTTATTCACCGACATTACCTGGTCACGGCAGTCGAGATGGCTTGAAAAAAGCGAATTTTAAACAATGGCTTTATGCTGCAGAGGTGGCCGTACAAGAACTGCTCAACCTATGTCAAAAAGTATACGTCATCGGCTTTTCAATGGGTGGGATGATCGCCTCTTATGTCGCTGCTAAATACCCTATTCATAAACTTGTCCTTTTAAGTGCTTCTGCCTATTATTTAAATCCGAAGCAAATTATTCAAGAAATGAAAGGGTGGATCATTGAAGGCATTAGAGGAGAGCTTGAAAATGATGTTTTATATCGGCTTTATCGGAAAAAAATAAAGAATACCCCTGTCAGAGCGACCGTCGAGTTTGCAAAAACAGTGTACAAAACGAGACCGATTTTAAAAAAAGTAAAAGTGCCGACATTAATCGTTCAAGGGGAATGTGACGGACTCGTTCCTCCGAAAAAAAGCGCAGAATATTTATATGAAACAATTGCCACCAACGAAAAGCAATTATATTATTTTAAAAACTCAAAGCATTATATTTGGCTCGGCGAAGAACGCGATGATCTATTGGAGATTATTGATTATTTTTTAGAAAAGCCTTAAATGGAGGTTATATATTATATGAAAGTAGCAGCACCAAAGCCGTTCACATTTGAAGGAGGAGAGCGCGCCATCCTTCTTTTACACGGCTTTACAGGAAGTTCAGCAGACGTAAGAATGCTAGGTAGATATTTACAAAAAAAGGGGTACACCTGTCACGCCCCGCAATATAAAGGGCATGGTGTGCCCCCTGAAGAGCTCGTTCATACAGGGCCAGAAGATTGGTGGCAAGATGTATTAGATGGATACAATTACTTAAAAGAGCGTGGTCACGAGGAAATTGCCGTTTGTGGTCTATCGCTCGGAGGGGTATTTTCCTTAAAATTAGGTTACACTTTACCTGTAAAGGGAATAATTCCTATGTGTGCGCCTATGCATATAAAAAGTGAAGAAGTGATGTATCGAGGCGTTTTAGCTTATGCCGAAGAATACAAACGCCGCGAAGACAAATCCAATGAACAAGTGAAGCTGGAAATGGAACAGTTTAAAAAAACACCAATGAACACATTAAAAGCGTTGCAACAACTTTTACAAGAAGTTCGCGACAACGTCGATATGATTTACACACCAACCTTTGTCGTACAAGCCCGTCATGACGAAATGATCAACACCGAAAGTGCAAACATCATTCACGACGAAGTAGAGAGTGAACAAAAACAATTAATATGGTATGAAAATTCGACCCACGTCATTACGCTCGGAGACGAAAAAGACAAATTACACGCTGATGTGTATGAGTTTATTGAGAAATTGGAGTGGACAGTTGGTTAGTTGGAAAGTTGGAAAGTTGGAAAGTTGGAAAGTTGGAAAGTTGGAAAGTTGGAAAGGGTTTGTGAAAAAATCACAAATACTACTTCCAAGAAATATTCAGAAAAACTCAAAACTCAAAACTGAAATAAAGGAGGTACAAAAACATGGATTATGAACAAAGAACACAACAATTGCTTTCTTTTATGCGGGAAGAGGCATACAAGCCACTTTCAGTAACAGAGCTAGAAGAAGCATTTGGGATTAAAGATTCAAGTGAATTTAAAGATTTTGTTAAAGTATTAAATGAGATGGAGCAACAAGGCTTAATCGTTAGAACGAGAAGTAACCGTTACGGGATCCCAGAAAAAATGAATCTCGTACGTGGTAAGGTACAGGCGAATGCGAAAGGATTTGCGTTTATCATCCCTGAAGACGATATGTCGGAACGTGATATTTATGTCACAGGTGCCGATTTAAATAGTGCAATGAATGGTGATATCGTTCTAGTAAGACTTCACCCGAAATCGAGTGGCTCTCGCCCTGAAGGCCAAGTCATTCGTATTTTAGAAAGAGGACTTACACAAGTAGTAGGTACATATTCGGAAAATAAATATTACGGTTTCGTGATTGCTGATGATAAGCGCATCCCGAACGATATTTTTATTCCGAAAGATGCAAACGGTGGTGCGGTGGATGGCCATAAAGTTGTCGTCCAAATTTTGAAATATCCGGAAGGACGGATGAGTGCTGAAGGAGAAGTCGTGACGATTTTAGGTCATAAAAATGACCCTGGCGTTGATATTCTTTCAATCATCCACAATCACGGCTTACCGCAAGAGTTTCCTGAAGAGGTGCTAGAACAAGCCAATGCCGTGCCAGATGAAATTGACCCGAAAGAAATAGAAGGGCGTCGTGACCTTCGTGATCAAATGATCGTTACCATTGACGGAGCGGATGCCAAAGATTTAGATGATGCCGTTAACGTCGAACGCCTTGAAAATGGTAACTATAAACTAGGGGTTCACATTGCAGATGTTAGCTATTATGTGAAAGAAGATTCGCCGATTGATAAAGAAGCGTTTGAGCGTGCGACGAGTTGTTACTTAGTAGACCGGGTTATTCCGATGATTCCTCATCGATTATCGAACGGGATTTGTTCGTTAAACCCGAAAGTCGATCGACTAACGCTATCTTGTGAGATGGAAATCAATCCACAAGGCCAAGTCGTGAACCACGAAATTTTCCAAAGTGTGATTCGCACAACAGAGCGAATGACTTATAGTGACGTTCGAAAAATTTTAACTGAAGAAGATGAAGAAGTTACAAAGCGCTACGAATCACTCGTTCCATTTTTTAAACAAATGGAAGAGCTTGCTGCGATTTTACGGAAAAAACGTATGGAGCGAGGCGCAGTTGATTTTGACTTTAAAGAGTCAAAAGTGCTCGTAGATGAAGAAGGCAACCCTACAGATGTTGTTCTTCGTGAACGCTCTGTCGCAGAACGTCTCATTGAAGAGTTTATGCTAGCGGCGAACGAGACGGTGGCCGAACATTTTCACTGGATGAAAATCCCGTTTATGTATCGAATTCACGAAGATCCTGATGGTGAAAAATTAGAACGATTCCTGGAATTTATTACAAACTTCGGTTACGTCGTCCGTGGTACGGCGAATACGCTTCATCCGAGATCACTACAAATGTTACTAGATGAAGTAAGTGGTAAGCCAGAAGAAACGGTGATTAGTAAGGTCATGCTTCGTTCGATGAAACAAGCAAAATACGACCCAGAAAGCTTAGGTCACTTCGGGCTTTCCACTGAGTTTTATACGCATTTCACGTCGCCGATTCGTCGTTACCCAGATTTAATCGTGCATCGACTAATTCGCACATATTTAATTGAAGGAAAAACGGATGATGCGACAATTTCGAAGTGGAGTGAAAAGCTAGCAGTTATCGCTGCCCATGCTTCGGAAATGGAGCGTCGCGCGGTTGAAGCAGAGCGCGACACGGACAGCTTAAAGAAAGTCCAGTTCATGGAGGATAAAATTGGTGAACAGTTCGAAGGAATGATTTCAGGAGTAACGAACTTCGGGATGTTCGTGGAATTGCCGAACACGATCGAAGGACTCGTTCACGTCAGCTATTTAACCGACGACTATTACCATTATGATGAAAAACAATATGCGATGATTGGTGAGAGAACCGGCAACGTTTTCCGCATTGGTGACGAAATCGAAGTAAAAGTTATTGGCGTCAATGTCGATGAAGTGTCAATCGACTTTGAAGTTGTCGGCATGAAACCGCGCAAAGAAAGAGAAACGAAAGCAAAGCCAAAAGTGATCGTCGGCGGTGGAAAACGCAAAGATCGCAGCCGCGGCGGTGCTGGTGAAAAAGCAGGAAAAGGCGGCCAAGCCGGCGGTCCGGGCTCTCGCTCCGACAAACAAGGCGACAAAGGTAAACGCAACGGTGACAGCAGTGGTAGCGGTAATGGTTCCGGCGCTCGTAGTGGCAAAAAGAAAAAGAAATTTTACGAAAACGCCCCAAAAAGCAAACGAAACAAAGGCAAACGCCGTAATAGATAGACTACATTTGTGGTGTCTGACACCGCAAATGGACAAATCGAGCAAATGTCCACGTCACGTGGACACTCTGCTCGATTTTTGTTTTGATT
>SKOL01000051.1 GCA_007120055.1 Anaerobacillus sp. | reverse complement strand
TTACGCATTTTGTACGTCACCTCCTTTTGGTCTAAACGGCTCCTCGTCAAATAAGGAGCAAGGGGCGAATAGTTAACATTTAATATGTTATTTACTCGCATTTATCGATTATAGCAGAAACTTTATGCAATGTAAAATTAAAAATTAAAAATTAGTGTTAGTAATGCTTCGAAGCGCCACTGCCAAAAATTTTAAATTGTGAATTGTGAACTAAACATTGAATCGGAAATGGATAACATCGCCATCGGCAACAACATACTCTTTTCCTTCAAGTCTTACTTTTCCTTTTTCTTTTGCGGCTGAGTGTGAACCTGCATCGACAAGGTCATCGTAAGAAACAACTTCAGCGCGAATAAATCCTCGTTCAAAATCTGTATGGATCACTCCGGCTGCTTGTGGAGCTTTTGTTCCTTGACGGATTGTCCATGCACGAACTTCTTGGACCCCCGCGGTAAAATATGTCGCTAATCCTAATAAGTGATAGGCTGCACGAATTAACTGATCTAAACCTGATTCCTTTATCCCTAACTCTTCAAGGAACATCGCTTTTTCGTCGCCCTCTAACTCTGAAATTTCTTCTTCTACTTTTGCACAAACAACAATCACTTCAGAGTTTTCTCCTGCTGCAAATTCTTTTACTTTTTGTACGTAAGGATTATTTTCGGCTTCTAATAGTCCACCTTCATCTACATTAGCAACATATAATACAGGTTTCATCGTTAATAAATGCATACCTTGAACAAGTTTTTTTTGCTCGTCTGAGAGCTCTACACTTCGAGCTGGCTTTTCATCTTCAAACGCTTCTTTAAGTAACATTAAAATATCGTACTCTAACATTGCTTCTTTATCTTTTTGCTTCATTAACTTTTCTACTCGACCAATACGCTTGTCCACTGACTCGAGGTCTGCCAAAATTAACTCTAAGTTAATCACTTCAATATCACGAATTGGATTAACTGATCCAGAAACGTGAGTAATATTTTCGTCTTCAAAACAACGAACTACGTGAGAGATCGCATCGACTTGACGAATATGAGATAAAAATTTATTTCCTAGTCCTTCTCCTTTACTTGCTCCTTCAACAATTCCAGCAATATCAGTGAACTCAAACGTAGTCGGAACTGTTTTTTTCGGTTGAACAAGCTCAGTTAATTTGTTTAGACGATGATCAGGCACCTCTACGATACCTACATTCGGATCAATCGTACAAAATGGATAGTTTGCAGATTCAATTCCTGCCTGTGTAATCGCATTAAATAACGTTGATTTCCCTACATTAGGTAAACCAACAATTCCAGTAGTTAAAGCCATTTTCAAACACTTCCTTCATTATAAAAATATATGATTTGTAGCTATAAATTACATAGCAGAACGTTCATTTTTCATCGTTTTTTCAATAAGTACCAACTTAACAATTATATTGATTATACAAGAAAAGCGCAAGCGCCTTTGTCACGAGCGAAAGACACTGGAAGCCCTTTAACAGAAGCCGCCTTTTGGCTTCTGAAAAGGGCTGAAGTGACCGAGCTCGTAGGCGCTGGAGCTAGACATAGAAAAAACAAGCCAACGTTCAGCTTGTCCCCTCAGTTTAATATGGCTCAGTTTAGGTAATCATGAAATTTACTCTATTGATTACCTTTTTCCAAAATCTTCTTTGTTTTTCTCGTAAATTCTTTTCTTGGTATGAGTACACTATGGCCACATCCGAGACATTTAATTCGAATATCCATGCCTAGACGAATCACTTTCCAACGATTTTCTCCACAAGGATGAGGCTTCTTCATCTCAACAACATCATGTAGTTCAAATTGTATTTGATTTTCCATCCTATTTCCTCTCCCTTCTACTTTCAGAAAAACTTTAGCTTATCGTCAAGCCTTGTTAGATTTTATCGCTTGATTATTACTTACACATCCAATGTTTATCTCTACTAATTAACATTATTATCTTTTTTATCATTTTACAATACTATTATTTAATGAATTTCATAATTCTATTTTATCGCCATTAAGATCTATATGTAGTTGCGTATTGCTCAATTAATGTAATTATGAAATTCACTCAATTAAAAACAAAACTGCCATGACGGTATAATCGTCATCACCTAAGATGGAAAAGGCGAGTGCTTTCCCTCACTTCACATTGACCTTCTATCGAATCTCAGACGTTCGTTCGCAAAAGCACTCGCCTTTTTTCACGCAAACCTGTATGATGCTATATTCGTCAGCGTCATACAGGTTAAGTTTCGGTGTTCACTTTCCAACTAACCAACCAGCCAACAAACCAAGTAATCAACTAAGGCACAAAAAAGTTGCCTTACAAAAAGACAACTTCGTTCATTAGTTAAGTTTGTTGTGTAGTTTTTTTCATTATTGGGTATAACAAAATCGCTGCTAAAATGTATAGATTTAAAATGCCGTAAAGGGGGTATAGGACAGAAATCAATGTTGAAAATCCGATTTTTGTTAAAGGGATCATAATCATCACAAGAAAAAAGGCTAGTGCCCATAGTGGAATAGATACAAACTTCCTAAACCTTGATGTTAATCCGAATAACCCTGCTGCTGCTGTTGTGTAAATCGCTAGCCATAATAAAGCAGACATTACAATTACCATTATATATGGATAATGTTTTAAGATTGCAAATAAAGGTATTTCATAAAACATAATATCGTGGGCAACTTTTAATAAAGATTCATTATATAAAAACGAAATTCCCCCTAATATTACTCCACTTCCGACACTAGCAATCCAAATTTCACCTTTCGTTTTTATTTCACGACCAACTCCACCTAACACTGCGACTAACGGCAGTATGTTTAAAGCTGTAAACGTAAAAGCTGCTGGCCAGTTTCTTTGTTCTGTCATATGTAAGTTGATTGAGAAACCCTCTAATAGCTGAAAAGAAAGCAATATCCCAAGTAAAAAAGTAATAAGAATCGGAATAATAAACGAGTTCATTGAAGTGACTCCTTTTGTATCCCATACGAATAAAAATACTAATAAGAAAGAAATAATGATAATCCCGAGCCAATAAGGAAGTTGCATTACCTCTAACGTTGCTCCCCCGCCAGCGAGCATAATAACCGTCGTTGAAAATAAATATAAAATAATCATGTAATCATATAAACTCGTAAGCCTTTTGCCCATAAGTAACTGTAATATTGGAATGTAATGAAACGATTTTTGGCTATAGCTTATACTCATAATAACTGTACAGCATATAATAAATAAAATAGCAAATAAAATAATCGCGAGACCACTTTCATTACCGAAGAATTCCCATAATTCTCTACCAGATGCATACCCTGCACCAATCATCGTTCCAATTATTAAAAACATCCATTTAAGTCCAGCTTTGATCATTTCATCGCACCCCTTTCACAAATATTAGTGAAAATGTATAGAAAGGAAAAAATATCCGTATACTGTTACTACTATTTTCAGATGGGAGGTCAAAATATGTTTACTAGGAACTTCTTTAAAAAGAGACATTTACCATTCCGTATCCACGTTGATGAAAACAATGTAGTACAAGATTTTGCAAACCAACTCCTAGACCTTCTACCAAAGATACCTAACAAAGATATAGTTATAGTTTGTATTGGAACTGATAGATCTACCGGAGACTCACTTGGGCCGTTAGTTGGTTCAAAACTCCAAGAAAACAAATTAACATCACTTCATGTTTACGGAACTTTAGAAGATCCGGTTCATGCTGTTAACCTTGAGGAAAAAACCACTAAAATATTTCAGAAACATAATGATCCATTTATTATTGCCATCGATGCTTGCCTTGGCAAGTCAACAAGTGTTGGAATTATCTCTATCGCTGATGGTCCTGTTAAACCTGGAGCAGCAGTTAATAAAAAACTAGCACCTATCGGTAACATTCACATTACAGGTATTGTTAACGTCGGGGGCTTTATGGAATATATGGTTTTACAAAACACTCGCCTCCACTTTGTTATGAATATGGCAGAAAAAATTGCAAATAGTATACTTTTCGTTGACCAACAAATTCATAAGCAAGAGAAACGAACATTACTCAATAACAATGTGAGACCCTCCTCATTCCCAAGCTAAAAAAGACAACTCCTTACATGTATAGTAAGGGTTGTCTTTTTTTATTCTTATAATTGTCCAATAATTAATAAAAGCCTATAATACTATCTTTATAGATTAATTGTTTCTATATTAAATGCTTGATTTATGAAAGACAAATATACACTGAACAAAGTTGACATAAAACATCAAAATAAACTTAGTATAAATACGATAAGAGCGGTAACTAAAATCGCAGGTAATAAATTAGCAACTCTTATTTTCGTAATCCCTAATATATTTAAACCTATTGCTAAAATCATTACACCACCAACTGCCGTCATTTCAACAATAAAAGCATCCATAATTTCTTGTGGAATGTATTGTATAATTTGCGCCGAGAAAAGAGCAATCGCTCCTTGATAAATCATTACAGGAAAAGCTGAAAATAACACACCAATGCCTAGTGTACTCGTAAACAAAATCGCAGAAAATCCATCAAGCATTGACTTCGTATATAAAACAGCATGATCATTTCTTAGACCACTATCTAATGCTCCGACGATTGCCATCGCACCAACAACATAAATTAATGTTGCAGTAACGAAACCTTTTGCAAAAGTTCCTTCTTCTTTTGCACCCGTCTTTGTTTCTAACCAACGACCTAGCCTATTTAGTTTATCTTCTATCTCCCATTTTTCACCTAAAACAGCACCAATAGCTAAACTTCCAATAACAATTAATAAATTTTCACTTGCCAAACCCATACTAATTCCAATGACGATAACCGCTAACGCAATGGCTTGCATCACCGTTACTTTTACTCGTTCGGGAATATTTCTTAGTTGTGTACCAATTAATGAACAAACAATAATTGCTAATCCATTAACAATTGTTCCTAACAAAGCCATTTCTTTTTTCTCCTAACCGATTAAACCTTCTTTAATTTCTTTAATCATTTCGATCCATTGATCAACTTCTTCAAAGGTGTTATATATTCCAAAACTAGCTCTCAATGTTCCACCATCGATTGTCCCTATAGATTCATGAGCTAACGGTGAGCAATGAAGCCCTGCTCTTAGTGCAACTCTATAATGTTCATCTAAGATCATTGCAACTTCCTGAACATCTGTTCCATTAATAATAAAAGGAATAACAGCCAGTCTTTCTACGTTGATATCGGGACCAAATACAGTAACCCCATCAATATTTTGTAGCTTTTCGAGTGCATATTTCGTCAAATTCCACTCATGTTGAAAAATGTTGTCGATGCCTTTTTTGGAAACTTCATCAATACCGGCGGATAAACCAGCAATTCCCGGTGTATTTAACGTACCACTCTCATAACAATTCGGTCGCACGTTTGGTTGCTCTATCTCCTCTGAGTGACTACCAGTCCCACC
>SKOL01000350.1 GCA_007120055.1 Anaerobacillus sp. | reverse complement strand
CAGTTACTTGGCCGATCTCACCCGTTCCATAAATCATTACCTTTTGATCGCTTAGTAATTTTGGAGTGATCGGCTGCCAGTTTTTTTCTTTTTGTTGTTGGTCGAATTGGTCGTGAAATTGCAGATCTTTTAAAATATAACTTAAGCTATACTCGCCAATTCTTTGTCCAAACGAACAAATCGTTCTAGTTAAGAGGACGTTTTCGTCCCATTCTTTCTTGAAAAGCAAGCTATCTACCCCCGCGCCTAAAGAATGAACCCACTTCACACGAGAATAATCGTGATCTGATTTCAAATTAAAAGCGAGAAATGCGTCAGCCCACTCTAACTCTTCCTCCGTTGCTTCTTCTTCGGGTAAAAATCGAAAGTTTTTTTCTACGTTTTTACTTTCAATTAGTTGCTTTAATTCCTTATACTTCGGACTAACGACAACAATATTTTCGATGTTCATTTTTTAATCTCACCTCTACCGTTAATTTCAGAACAAACTATATGTAAAAAAATGTGTATCGTTATTGTAACGTAATTTTTGAAAGTACGACAGTAATTTACGTTTCTATTTCGTTATTTTAAGGAACAAAAAGCTCCCATTGATGTCCCGGATTTAATCTCATAAATCTAGGGGACATAAATAGGAGCGCTTCAATTCCAATGTGAAAAGGTATACGGTTTGGCTTTAAATTTTTTTATAATTAGAAAGTAGGCCTGTAAAGAGGCGCAATAACTTACTTTTTCCCAAACGTACTTGGCATGACGGCGGCAACCACTAACCCTCGTGCACATAATACGTCATCCGCATAAACCTCGGTAGTCACATTCCACTTTTTCGGATGGATTTCCTCGACGGTTCCGATTGCTTTAAGTGGTACACCTTGTGGGGTTGGTTTTAAAAACTCTACATTTAACTTTGCTGTTACAAATCTTGGTGGAGGAGTACCATCTCCGAGTTCATGGCCATTTTTTTTATGCAATACAAGTGATGCTGATCCAGTACCGTGACAGTCGATTAAAGAAGCAATTAACCCTCCATATACGAAGCCAGGAATTGCCGTGTGTTCAGGAGATGGCTCATATATTGTGATTGTCTGCTCTCCTAGCCAACCTGTGCGAAAATGGTGACCACTTTCATTTAACTGTCCACATCCATAACACCATGCAAAATCTTTTGGGTAATGATCTTGTACCGCAATCTCTACTTTTTCCACTTAAATCCCCCCTAGAGTATTTTCTGTATTTTTAGAAAAGTATAACATATTACCTATTTTCGATCCATAGTAAAACACAAACTTTTCAACAATTCCTAATTTTCTCTTGAATATTTCGTTCTCCGAAGTATAATAGGTATAACGATTGGGAGTGAAAAAAGTAATGCCAAAAACGAATTGGAAACGAAACTTATACATACTTATGGTATGTCAATTTTTTGTCATGGCTGCAATGACGATGATTATCCCCTTTTTACCTTTATATTTACAAGAACTAGGAGTCACCGATCCACAAGCTGTTAGTCGCTGGGCTGGAATTATTTTTGGCGCAAACTTTCTAACGGCCTTTTTATTTTCACCATTATGGGGGAAACTGGCGGATCGACATGGACGAAAATTAATGTTACTCCGCTCCGGGTTTGGAATGGCGATTGTTATTACCCTAACTGGCTTTGCGACCGGGCCTTGGTCTTTACTGTTTTTGAGATTGTTAAACGGAAGTATTTCAGGATTTATTCCGGCGGCGATTACGTTAATTTCAATGACGACACCGAAAGAACGATCTGGATATGCACTTGGAATGTTACAAGCAGGTGCAGTAGCCGGTGGCATTTGTGGTCCATTGTTCGGAGGAGTTTTAGCTGATTTAATTGGATTTCGAATGGTGTTTTACGTGACAGGACTGACAATCCTCATCACAGCGTTTGCCGTTTTATTTTTTGTCAAAGAAGATCAGCAGAAAAAAGAAGAAATAGTGAAGACAAATACGATCGAAGATTTCAAAAAAATCGTCTCTACCTCACCGATTTTGTCTTTATTTATCGTCTTTTTCATTGTTCAATGTGCATTGATCGGCATTAACCCGCTATTATCACTGTACGTACAAGAACTCACGACTTCCCAAAATGTTGCCTTTTTTGCTGGGTTAGCGATGTCCGTGATGGGATTTGCGAACATGTCCGCGAGTCCGTTCCTCGGAAAGTTAAGTGACAAAAAAGGAGCACAATTTGTTCTGTTAGTTTCTTTACTTTTTGCGGCAATCGTCACATTACCGCAAGCGTTCGTAGAAACGTATTGGCAACTTCTTATTTTTCGATTTTTATTAGGGCTTTGTTTAGGCGGTTTGTTACCGGCGATCAACTCGTTAATTCGTCATTTAGCTCCTGAAGGAATGGAAAGTCGGACGTTCGGTTTTTCAAATAGCTTTATGTATTTAGGAACGATGCTTGGCCCGATTGCAGGTGGTTGGCTAACATCAGTTGCTGGAATTCGAAGTTTATTTATCGCCTCCTTTATACTGTTACTGATCAATGTATTAATAGTAAAATATAATGTGGTCCCTGCGATGACAAAAAGAAATGACGCTTTGAGAGCAGAAAACAAATCAGTCGCAAATTTATAAACCACTAGGGAATATACAAAAAATGATACTCATAGTTGAAACGTAATCTCCATTTTAAAACAAAGAAAACTAGGGTTCGTCCAGTATTATGGCACTGGCGAACCCTAGATGTTTTTTTAGTAATTTCCCTCTTTATTCATCTTTTTTGTTATTGTTAAAATTATCTTTTGCTTCTTTAAAGGCTTGTTTCAAACGCATAAATGCACTTTCCGTTTGCTGTTTTAAATCCTCCCAAGCAGATTCACTCACTTTTTCTAACGCTTTTAATCTTTCTTTCGCTTCATCTCGCTGTATTTTGAGTAGCTCGATCGTTTCTTGATATTTCTCTTTTGATTTCTCATTGACTTCTTTCGATTTTAATTCAAGATCCTTGATTTCTTCGTTCCATTGATCGATTTGTCGCTTTAATTTATTTAATAGTTCTTCTCTTTTACTCATGTTTATTTCGCTCCTTTTGTCGATATTGTTATAGGCTCGTATTCTCGTAGAAAGCCTAAGATTTACTCAACTATTCAAGCCTTTATTGATCATTTCATCTAGTATTCTCCAAGCTCTACCACTCCTTATGAAATGGTTATATTCATTACATTCCCGACTTCACTAATTTAAAACTACTTTCTTATCGACTAAATACAAACCTCACCATGAAGGTAACCGTCACCATCTAATATGGAAAAGGCTGATGATTTCCTTCTCTTCGCTGTGAAGTAACTGACCTCAATCACATCATGAGGTGCATCTTTGAATTTGCTTCAAGCAACTTTGCGACGAGTAACCGCAGGAGCACTTCAAACGAATCTCAGAGGCTCGTTCACGAAATCATCCGCCTTTTTTCATACAAAACGTTGGTATCCTAAGTCGCTAATCATCCTAAAAGCGTATAAATATCTTTAATGACTTAAAAACTACGTAATAAAAAGGAGGAATAACAATGGAAAGTAAAAAGGCAACGATAGCTGGGACTGATATTAATGATGTAAAACGTCTAAATCGTCAATCAGGACTGTCCTACAATGAAGCTAAAATGCTTCTTGCAAAGAAAAAGGGGTTTGTTCCTAGTCACCCAAGAATTGATAAATAGCTTACTGGTTTTATTTGAATGGAATTACAACATTTATAAATGAAGGCTGGTTCAAAAGTGTCAGCCACACTTTTGTACCAGCCCTATTTTTCCCACAAACAGAATACGAATTCTGCTCGCATTTCGGTATTCATTCTGTCCTAATGCGATTCGGTTACGTTCTTAATCTTTGTTCCAGGATAATAAAATTGCAAAATTTCTTTATATGTTTTTCCTTGTTCGGCCATCATTTGTGCGCCCCATTGGCTCATACCGACCCCATGACCGAAGCCTCTTCCCTTCACGATATAGCAGTCATCATTTTCAGCGAACGAATCTACTAAGTAACTTTTAAACACATTACCTCCGATTAAAGGGCGAATTCGATTTATATTGCCATTTTCAAAATTAATCATTTCATATAAGACGGTTCCATCTAACAAGCGTTGTAAAAATTCGACCGTTAACGCCCCTTCTTCAGTGCGTTCAGAAGGAAGCTGTTTCGGCGTTATTTCAAACTCGGAAATCGATAAAATCTTAATATCAGATGAATACCCTTTATTAAAGAGCGACCTTTTCATTGCTGTTGTAATTTCGGTATCAATTTCCTCAATTTCATCCCACCAATTTGGTTCTTCGTCCCAATTAATTTCATCTAAAACAATTTGATCTCGTTTTAATGTGAATTCCCACGGATCGGTTGGATCGTAAGGGTCCTTTTTGATTGGAAAGTAGCTTAATGCGTTGCCTCCCCATACATGTTTATTACTTTCTGTTACCCCACCATTGCTTGCTGAATAAAAGGCGTCAATCGGACGGTCTTTGTAAGTAATCACTTCGCCGTTCGTTTCCTCTACCGCTCTTGACGTATTTTCCGTCCACGTAAAACCGCCATACACTTGAAACCGGATCGTATCATCCATGTTTTTATTCATGTGAGTAACTGCATACGTTCGAGCGGCTAACGTTTGCGCCTTTAATGTTTCAAGTTTCCATGACGGGTACACTTCAAAAGGTACGACCCCTTTTAAATAATCTTCTAAAAAAAGCTGATTAACAGGTCGAATATTTTTACCGTCCTCCATTTGAAACTCTACGGAACCTAAGTACGGACGACCATTAATGTAAATAACATGATTTTCATCATATGTTTTCGGTATTAGTGCAAATGATTCATTAATATGAAACGTTTCCTCCTCACCTTCCATTCGAATTGAACCATCATTTACTTTTACTTGATAATTCACTCCTTCTTTTAAACTTAGCGCGGGATCAAGAGTGTAAAACTCTCCTTTTAGAGCGAGTTCCACCTCTTTTGTATCACCAATATAATTGACTAATTTGACGTTCACCATTTCATCTGCTAGTGCTCCATTTGGAAAAATAAAAGGCAAAAACAATATGAAAATAATTAGTAAGTATCTCATATCCGTATATTCTCTCTTCCGAAATCTGTTTATTCTATGTTATTTTTTCCAGAAAACTTATATGGGGGGCTAAGTGTAGCCAAGAGTATAAATGATTTCTCAAGTAAAGACTTAATATAAAAGTGGATAATCATCGTCGATAAGTGATCTGTTTTCTAATCGGCATAGTGAAATGTCAACAATATCCTCCAATGGCAATCGTTTAATATATACACAGATTAAAAAAACATGTAAGATATAGTTATTCAGTTGAAACACATCGCAATAGACGGGGCAGTAGCGGCGCCTTGTAACCTGCAATCCGCTATAGCAGGGTCGAATTCCTAATGAAGGTTTAGTCATGTGTGGACAGTACT
>SKOL01000433.1 GCA_007120055.1 Anaerobacillus sp. | reverse complement strand
TTGCTAATCAAGGCATAATAAGTATGTAAACTTTAAAAAGGTGGGATGTACTGATGTCATTAGAATGGTTTGATCGAGTATGTAGTGAAATGCAAGATTCTTTAGAGTCAATTTGCGAAGATTATGATGAACTAGGTCATATGAGAATTGACAGAGCGGCAAAGCACCCGAAACTAGAATTCTTTGTCGAGTATGAAGGTGACGAACGAGAAGATTTCTGTACTTTATTTTTTGATCCACATAATGAAGAATTTTATATGGAGGAATTTGATTTTACCGCTGGAGATACATATCGGCAAATTCTTCCCGATATTGAAGAAATTCTAGATGCTGTTCACGAATCTTTTCACAACTTCATGGACACAGAAGTTGAAGAGGTTGATGAAGATGAATTCTTCGAAGATCATATAGATGAGAGTGAGGAAACCTATGATGAAGATGGTGAGGTTGACGAAGCTTACGTAGAAGGAGGGGCGTATGATGTCGTTGTCGATGTCGAGTGGACGACTCCTGAAGTTTTAGCTTATTCATACCTAGATGAGGTTGAAGTGACTTACAAATTTGGTGTTTTAAAAGAAACTGGTGATGGCATCTTGCATCGAGTGAACCGAATTTTTACTGAAGATGATGGAACGATTGAAGATGAAACGAACTTCATTTTTAGTAAAGAAGAAGCAGGAGCGATTATCGAACTAATCGAAGGAAATATGGACGTAATGGAAGGGTTTGATCCGTCTTAAAAGTTGTGAGGGAAGAGTTTTGAGTGGAGAGTTATGAGTTAGTGAAAGAAAATTCAATGATGATTTGGGGTACGGATGTCGGAACATACACTCGTACTCCATTTTTTGATTAATGGAAATCATTGTTTTCGCGCTGGAAAAAAATTGAGCGAAAGAAATTCTCTCAAAAGTAGAAACTTTGTAGCATTACTCACAATAACTCAAAACTCAAAACTCATAATTCAACATTCAAAACTCGAAGCACAAAACTCAGAACTATATTAATTGAATATTTTTACCTTTCGATTTACACTAAATACAATGATTTTTTTACATAATTTTAATGGTTCAGCAACGTATAAACTGGGGGACTTCTATGTTAAAAGTATTATCATTTTTGAAATCCTATAAAAAGCCAATATATATAGCGTTATTACTGATGTTCGTTGAGTTATTTGTTGAACTTCTGTCTCCGCTCTTTATTGCTAAGATTATTGATGACGGGATTTTGAAAAATGACATTTCTGTCGTCCTTTTATGGGGCGGGATAATGGTCGGTTTGTCTTTAGTAGGTTTTGCAGCAGGAATTATAAATTCTTTTTATTCAGCACATGTTAGTCAAGGTTTTGGTTATGATGTTCGAAAAAGCTTATTTGATAAAGTGCAATCATTTTCTTTTGCTAATTTAAATCGGTTTCCAACATCTTCGTTAATCACGAGGTTGACAAATGATGTGACACAAATTCAAGTATTAGTTTTTATGGCGTTAAGAATTGCTGCTAGAGCTCCGCTACTCGTCATTGGTGGGGTCGTTATGGCTTTAATCGTTAACTGGAGGTTAGCTCTAATTTTAGTTATTGCTATGCCATTGTTACTGTTATTTATGGTTTGGTTAATGTCTAAAGGTGTGAAGCTTTTTCGAACTGTACAGGAGAAGTTAGATGCCGTAAATAGTGTCATGCGTGAAAATTTAACGGGGATGCGTTTAATTAAAGCATTTTTACGAAAAAAACATGAGCAAGAACGATTTGCAAAAACAAATCATGAATTAAAAGATCAAACGGTTACCGCACTTCGCTTGATTGAACTAACGATGCCAGTACTGTTACTCGTAATGAATTTAAGTATTTTAGTGATATTATGGTTTGGTAGCGCTCAAGTGAATGCCAATCAAGCTAATGTAGGGGAAATTGTTGCTTTAATTAACTATGCAACAAGAATTATGTTCGCTTTTTCTGTATTTTCCTTTATTTTAATGGGATTTGCGAGAGCGAAAGCATCGTCTGCAAGAATATCTGAAGTACTCGATGTTGATGTCGATCTTAAAGATGGAGAAGGTTCATTACATAAAAATTCTAAACTTATTGGAAATGTGCAATTCCAACATGTTTCATTTAAATACCCTAATACCAATGAAGAAGTTTTAAAAGGTATTAGTTTTAATGTAAAAAGTGGAGAAACGGTTGCTGTATTAGGAGCTACTGGTTCAGGGAAATCATCGCTATTTCAGTTGATACCACGTTTGTACGATGTAAATAGTGGGGCTATATATGTTGATCAGCAAAATGTTAAATCGATGAAATTTGATTTTTTAAGAAAGCAAATAGGATATGTACCTCAGGAAGCACGTCTTTTTTCTGGGACAGTGAAAGAAAATATTTGTTGGGGAAAAGAAAATGCAACGATGGATGAAATTGTAGAAGCTGCGAAAGCCGCACAAATTCATGAGACGATTGTAAAATTACCACAACAATATGAAACTATTCTAGGTCAAAGAGGGGTTAACTTGTCTGGTGGTCAAAAACAACGGCTTTCAATTGCAAGAGCGCTTATTCGAAAACCGAAAATACTATTATTAGATGACAGTACGAGCGCGTTAGATTTACAAACGGAAGCGAAAATTTTAGAAGCAATTAAAATTCAAGCTTGTACAACGTTTATTATCACACAAAAAATCAGTACGGTCATGGTAGCAGATAACATCTTGTTATTGGAAGATGGAATGGTGGTTGCCGAAGGAACACATGAAGATTTAATGAATAAAAGTACTTTGTATCAAAAGATTTATAGTTCACAAAATCATGGGGAGGTGGTAAGTCATGGCTAAACATCCTCATTCTGCATCTAGTGGGCCAACGCCGAAAACAAAAAATATTTGGGGAACGTTGAAAAGAATTTGGCTTTATTTAGCTGAGCAAAAAGGCTTACTCACCTTTATTTTATTTTTAATTACCGTAAGTGTTGTCTTAACGTTATTAGGACCATATTTGATCGGGATCGCAGTTGATGATTTTATCGTATCAAGAAATACTGAAGGCTTGCTATGGCTACTACTAATACTTGCGCTTATTTATGTCTTTAATTCTCTGGCGATTTGGTTACAAAATTATTTAATGATTGGCATTGCCCAAAATACAGTATATTCGTTGCGGCGACATTTGTTTCGACATCTTCACCGCTTACCGATAAGTTTTTTTGATCGAAAGCAACACGGGGAGCTAATGAGTCGCCTCACAAATGACATTGAAAATGTGAGTAGGACACTGAATACATCAGTGATTCAAATCTTCTCAAGTGTACTTACACTTGTCGTTACTATCGCTTTTATGATCTACCTTAGTCCTCTTTTAACAGCAGTTACGTTAACGATTATTCCAATGCTTTATTATGGAATGAAATGGATAACGAAGAGAACGAGAAAATTTTTTCGTGAACAACAGCGCAACTTAGGAGACTTAAACGGATATATTGAAGAAACGGTTTCAGGACAAAGTGTCGTTAAAACTTTTTCTCAAGAGGAAAAAGTGATCAATCAGTTTAATGAAAAAAATGAACGACTTAAAACATCAGGCTATTGGGCGCAAGCGTATTCTGGGTTTATTCCGAAGTTAATGAATGTGTTAAATAATTTAAGTTTTGCGATTATCGCCCTTGCTGGTGGGATCCTTGCTTTATATGATCTTGTTTCTATCGGGGTCATCGTGACATTTACTCAATACTCAAGGCAGTTTACGCGCCCGTTAAATGATTTAGCAAACCAATATAATACACTTCTTTCAGCCGTTGCTGGAGCGGAGCGAGTTTTTGATGTGATGGACGAAGAGAAAGAAAAGGAAGTCAAAGATAGTATTGAATTAGCAGAAGTTAAAGGTGAAGTAGACTTTCGCAATGTTTCATTTTCTTATGATGACAATGATGATGGCCAAACGATTGTCGACGTTTCATTTCAAGCACGTGCCGGTGAAACGGTCGCTCTCGTCGGACCGACCGGGGCAGGGAAAACGACGATCATTAATTTGCTTAGTCGCTTTTATGACTGTGATAGCGGTTCGATTTTGATTGATGGTAATGATATTTCAAATGTCACTAGGGAAAGTTTAAGGCAGCATATGGGCTATGTTTTGCAAGATCCATTTCTTTTTCAAGGGACAATTCGTGAAAATATTCGTTACGGTAAACTTGATGCTTCCGATGAGGAAGTAATGGAGGCAGCCCAATTAGCAAACGCCGATTCTTTTATTAAGAAGTTTCCGAACGGGTTTGATACCGTGCTAACGCAAGACGGAGGTGGCATTAGTCAAGGTCAAAAGCAACTTCTTTCGATTGCTAGAGCCATTTTGGCGCGACCAAAAATTTTAATATTAGATGAAGCTACGAGTAGTATTGATACAGTAACGGAAATCAAAATTCAAGAAGCTTTATCGAGGTTAATGTCAGGGAGAACGAGCTTTGTTATTGCTCATCGACTTAATACGATTCAACAAGCAGATCAAATTATCGTTTTAAATGAAGGAAAGGTGCTTGAAAAAGGGGATCACCAATCGTTATTAAAACAAAAAGGATTTTATTATGAGCTTTACAACGGTCAGTTAAAAAATGATGTGGTATAAAGTGAAAAGAACTTGGCTCGTTTATAGTTTAACGAGCACCAAGTTTCATTATTACATAAGAGCGACTATTACTATATAAAAAATAGATTGAGGGGAATTCAGATGAGTTGGCAATTAAAAACTTTTGAGGAATTAACAAATGAACAGCTTTACAATATTATTAAAGAGCGGTTGAATATTTTTGTCGTTGAGCAAGATTGTCCGTATCCTGAACTCGATGATATTGATCAACATTGTTTTCATTTGTTTACAGAAGAAAAAGGAGAGATTAAGGCTTATTGCCGGATTTTAGAGGCCGGCCTTAAATATGAAGAAGCTTCGATTGGTCGTGTAATTGTGAAAGAAAAATATCGTCGGAACGGCTTAGCGACTGAATTACTAAATAATGCGATTGACTTTACGAAAAATGGTTTAAACGAAACGAAAATAAAAATTCAGGCACAAGATTATTTAAGAGAGTTTTACGGCTCGTTCGGTTTTCAGTCTATTTCTGAAGTTTATTTAGAGGATGGCATTCCTCATGTCGATATGATACTAAACGGAGTGGTGACAAATGAAACGGCAAAAGCTTAGAGATCTAGGCGTGAAAATTGGGAAATTGCCAACTGGTGAAAAAAATTGTATTACTGACGTTGGTAGTGTTCGCGTCGGTCACGTGACATTGAAAGAAGATGGTTCAAGAGGTGAAGTGATCCGTACTGGTGTTACGGCAATATTACCACATGGGGGTAATTTATTTCGTCAAAAAGTATCGGCTGCAAGTTTTGTAATTAACGGTTTTGGAAAAACAACGGGTCTCGTTCAACTCGATGAGTTAGGCCAAATCGAATCTCCGATTATGTTAACGAATACGTTTGGTGTTCCTGCAGTTACTGAAGGAACGTTACTACATATGCTTG
>SKOL01000357.1 GCA_007120055.1 Anaerobacillus sp. | reverse complement strand
GCGTTATGGTAACGCCGTTGAAATGTTGAAACGTATTTTTCCATCTGAAGCCGACTTTACGGATGCAACCATCACCGCTCGCTTGAACGGATTAGTGAAAGGTTATGTCACACTTGATGATATTAAAACAGAGATTGGTGACTGGCGGTTGAGTACAGAGCAGCATACGGAATTGCTTTCATTACTTAATCAACTTCAGTGGTAAAGGAAGGCGTAGGTGCGCCTAAAATATTGTGTTGTTGAAATCCGCTAATGAAAAAATAGCAAAATTAACACTAAAAAGGCTTGGAGAATATTTTTCTCTAAGCCTTTTTATATCTATGGCTTACTAAACTATCGAACGCTTGTTAGCAAAACAAGGATCTATTAAATATTAAAAAACAATCTTAGGTTATGCTATCACCGATGTGATAAGGTTTGGCTCGGAAATCAGTGCAATTATTAATTTTTTTTAACAGTTTTTATTTTCCAAGTAATAATAAGCTTAAAACAGGTAAATAGGATATGATTAGTACATTGACGACCATAATTATGATAAAAGGTATAATTGCCTTTAATAGTCCTTCTAGCTTTGTATTTCCAATCTTGGCGGCTATGAATAAATTAATGCCAACAGGCGGGGTAATAAAGCCGATTGCTAAGTTAACAATCATAATAATACCAAAATGAATAAGATCAATCCCCATCGCCTGAGCAATTGGTACAAGAATTGGTGTTAAGATAATAATAGCGGCTGCTGTTTCAAGAAATATGCCTACGAATAATAGAAGCAGATTAATTATTAAAAGGGCAACTATCCAATTATCTGTAATACCAAGCATCGTTTCTGTAATTTGTGCAGGAATTCGTTCACGAGTTAAATAGAAACCAAACGCTGAAGCTCCTGCAATAATAAACAGAATAACAGCAGAAATATTGATAGATGAATGAAAAATTTCGATAAGTTGCTTAACATTTATTTCACGATAAATAATGACACCAACAATTAATCCGTACACAACAGCAACAACAGCAGCCTCTGTCGGTGTAAAGATCCCACCATAAATTCCACCTAAAATGATGAGAGGCATGAGAAGTGCCAATAAAGATTCTTTTAACGCAATAAGAAACTCCTTAAATGTATGAGACTCTCCACCCCCATAACCTTTCATTAGGGAAATAAAATAAACGAGGAGTATTAACGATACTACGACAAAAAGTCCAGGAATGATGCCAGCAATAAACAAATCACTTATTGAAACACCGGCTGCGACACCAAATAAGACAAGTGGAACACTTGGCGGTATCATTATACCTATTGTCCCACCTGTTGCTTGAATAGCTGTAGAAAAGTTACGGTCGTACCCTTTTTTTACCATTGCCGGGATTAAAAGAGAACCAACTGCAGCTGTCGTTGCTGCAGCCGATCCAGAGATAGCTGCAAAAAAAGCACATGCAATAATAGAAACAATTGCCAGCCCGCCACGAATTCTTCCAACTATTACTTCAGCTAAACGGATAAGGCGTTTTGACATTCCACCTGTTTCCATTAATTTCCCTGCTAAAATAAAAAATGGAATAGCCAGCAGTGGAAATGAATCTACTGAGTTAAACATTCGTTGAATAACTGCAATCAAAGGAACTTTATCATCAACCAAAAATACGAATGTAGCTGATATTCCTAACGCAACCGCAATTGGAACATTAATGATAAAAAGGACGATTAAGATTAAAAAAATGAAGAACCCCATTACTCTCCCTCCTTATCAGTTATAAATAAGTACGTCGTATATATAAAGTTGATAGAAAGTAATAATCCACTAATAGGAATTACACTATATACGTACCCCATTGGTAACCCTAGAACTGGTGATAGCTGCGTTAATGATCTTAGAGATATTTGGAAGCCTTCACTCATTAAAAAATAAAAAAATGAAAGACTAATGAATAATACAATTATCATGACTCCTTTACTAAGAAACAATGGAAGCATTTTTGTAAAAAAGTCAATGCTCACATGCCCTTTTCGATAAGCTGCATATGCTGCACCTAAAAATGTGAGCCAAACAAGACAATAACGAGCTAGTTCTTCTGTCCAAGCTAACGGTTGGTTAATAACAAATCGAAACAACACTTGACAAAAGACAGAAACGACAATTGTTACCATGAGAAGGATTAAAACATATTTGACAAAGTTATTAATATAAAATATTCCTTTAGTTACCATCTATCTTTCCTCCCCAACACCATTTAGTGATGCCTATAAAAAATTAAGAGTAGAAGAGAACAGACCCTCCTCTACTCTATTCAATTTTTTACTGTGCACTTAAAATTCGATTTAAGAATTCTTGCTCTTCATAACTATCAAAAACAGAAGAAATAGCATCACGGAATGGTTGGACATCAACATCTTCAATAATTTCCATTCCCTGCTCACGAAGTTTCTTTAACGATTCTTGCTCCATTTCTACAATTAGTTCTCTCTCATACGAACCAATTTTCTTACCTTCTTCTACGACAATATCAGCAAGTTCTTGTGGAAGTTTATCATATGTTTCTTGACTCATCATAAAAATAGCAACTGAATAAACATGGCCAGTTAATGTCATATATTTTTGATTAGCCTCATATAGATTAAATTGATCGGCAACAATGGCAGGATTTTCTTGGGCATCAACCACTCCTTGTTGTAAAGCTGTTAACGCTTCCGTCCAAGCCATCGGTGTTGGCTGTGCACCCAGTGCCTCAAAAGCAGCTAAATGAATGGCATTTTCTTGTGTGCGAATTTTTAATCCTCTTAAATCCTCTGGTGCTTCAATAGGGCGAATTCCATTAGTAACATGGCGGAATCCATTTTCCCCCCATGAAAGACCGATGATCCCTTGGTCACTTAACGCTGCAAGTAGTTCATCACCAATTTCACTTTCTAGTACTTTTACCGCTGCATCACGGTCATTAAATAGAAAAGGTAGATCCAAAACGCCAAGTTCAGCTACGAAGTTTGTAATTGGCGCTGTTGATGAGACAACTAAATCAACTGTTCCAAAAGTCAAACCTTCAGTTAGTTCGCGCTCAGCACCAATTTGGCTAGCTGGGAATGTCTCAATAATAACACGCCCTCCTGTACGCTCATTAACGATTTCTGACATTTTTTGGAAAGATAGTTCATATGGATGATCAGCTGGTAAAGAGTGTGCTGCCTGCAGCGTATAAACCGTTGTTTCGGCGTTATTTCCACTATTATCCTCATTATTGGTAGCAGGCTCCGAACTGCCACCTCCGCAAGCTGTTAATAAAAACATTACTGCTACTACTAGTACATACCATTTTTTCATTTTCATTCCCCCCCTAATTTCTTTGCAAAAATTAATTATTTATCTAAAGAAAGCTTTTATATCCCCCCTTTACAAAGTAAATATTTTCCCAGGATTTAATATTCCTAACGGATCTAATGCCACCTTAATTTGCTTCATGACATCAAAAGCTTGTCCATGCTCAAGCTTTTGAAATTTTCCTTTCCCGAAGCCAACTCCATGTTCACCTGTACACGTCCCCCCCCGTTCAAGTGCGAATTTAACAATCCTCTCATTCACTTTATTCGCTTTTTGTATCTCTTCTTCATTATTTAAGTCAAGCATCATTAAAATGTGGTAATTCCCATCACCGACATGCCCAACGATTGTACCATCAATTTGAGAATGTTCAAGTGCAGCCTTTCCGTCCATGATTGCATCAGCAAGCTCAGACATTGGCACACAAACATCAGTCACCATCAGTTTTCTCCCTGGTGCACCGTGAATAAAAGCATACGCTAAATTGTGACGGACATCCCAAAGTTGTTGACGTTCCTTCGAACCTGACTCAAAAAGAAATTGACTACAGCTGTGTTCTGTTACGATTTCCTGGGTAAATTCAACATCCTGCTTTAAACCTGGTTCGTTTCCATGAAACTCTAAAAATAGTGTAGGAGATTCTTCATAGGTTAATTGAAAGTATTTATTTACTTCTTGAACTGAACGTTCATCGACAAGCTCTACTCTAGCAATTGGTATCCCCGCTGAAAGAATGGATGTTACTGCATTTACAGCTTTATGTATCGTAGGGAAGGTTGCTCTTGCAGACATAATTGCTTCTGGAATACCAAATAACCTTAGCGTCAACTTTGTAATAATTCCGAGAGTACCTTCCGAACCTACAAATAAACCATTTAAATGGTATCCAGAGGATGATTTCGCCGCAAGGCTACCTGTATGTATTATTGTTCCATCAGCGAGCACGACTTCCATATCCCTTACTTGATCCCGCATAATGCCATATCGTACAGAAGTGGTACCACTAGCATTAGTCGCCGCCATTCCACCTAGTGTTGCATCTGCACCAGGATCTACAGAAAAAAACAGTCCGTGTTTTTTTAATTCTTTATTTAACTGAGACCTTGTAACACCTGGCTCAACAGTTACTAAGAAGTCGCCTTCCCTTATTTCTAAAATATTATTCATTTGTGATAAATCCATCGTAATACCACCATTAACAGGTATTGCATGTCCTTCTAGGCTTGTTCCTAACCCATATGGCGTAACAGGAACTTTGTGTTCGTGGGCGTATTTCATAATGTTAGCTACTTCTGATGTACTCGTCGGAAAGACGACTACCTCTGGTTCATTTGGTTCATGATAAGACTCATCATGACTATGCCCACTAATAATTGTCTCGTTTTTTGTGACACGCTCTTTCCCTATCAGCTCTTTTAAGTCTATTAATATAGTCATCTTTCAATTCCTCCATTTAAACGCTTTTGATTATCTACTACAATTTTTTAAAAATGTTCTACCGTCGTTAAATCACTACTAACATATTTTTTTACATTTACCATATTATTCACATAATCTCTTAAATTATTTATAATTTTATAATCTTTTTTCTTTTCAGTCAATTTTTTTCTATATTAAAAAAATATCTTAACTTTTACATTAAAATATCTTTATCTATTGTCCTATTATATCAGCAGTTTGTTAGCTACTTTATCATTCCGTCTTCACGATCTATGTTCAATTGTACTAATTGATAATAACGCTTGACCATTATATAAGCTTAGTAGATTCCTCTCCATGATTTAGCGATAATATTTAAGATTTAGATAAAAAGTATTAAAATGATTTGCTTTGTGAATGAATTGATTGCACCTCTGAAGTAACCCTGTTACAGTGTTCGGGGAGTAAAATTTATTTATGGTGCGTATTTTCAGTTTTCTGTACGTATCCCACCAAGTTTCGTGTGTACTTCTTTTTTTCGGGTGCGTGCGTCCTCGCTTTTAGCGTATCACCTAGTTCGTTGCCCCCGTACCTTCTAATCCTGACCAAAATCAACGCCCAACACATTTTGAGCTTTTTCAGGGTAGCTGGTAATGATCCCGTCGATATCGTATTTAAGAACTTCTCTCATATTTCGTTCAATATTGACCGTCCATACCCATACTTCGCGGTTTTGTGCTCGCGCATTGTTAATAAACCGCTCGGTGAGCATCGTTTG
>SKOL01000158.1 GCA_007120055.1 Anaerobacillus sp. | reverse complement strand
TCGTGATTGATAAGCAAAGTATAATCCATCTGCACTTTCTTGAAGTGTTCTTTGGTTATTTGTCACATGATTAACTTTTGTTGCGTAATCTGTTTGTTTGATCCATTCTTCAGGAATGGATGAGGTACCTGTAAGTGCACCGGAAATACCTGAGGCTACAGCTGTAATACAATCAACATCTCTTCCCATGTTAACCGCTGATACCATTGCATCTCTTAGGTCACCATTCGTCATTTTAAAAATACAAATACCTTTTGTCACAACTTCGTTTGCCCATGCGTACGCATAGTCCATTCCTTCACCCGCATAAACACTGTCAAAAGTTGTTCTTAGTTCTCTAAAATCTTTACAATGAGCTGTATGTTTTAACTCTCTGTCAATTTCTTTTACAACACGATCTTGATCACATAAATCGTAAATATCTCCGATGACACTATCAACGGTTGCTCCAGGTTTCGTAGCAGATGCTATTGCAACCGCAGTAACAGATGCCCACTTTAAACCTCTACTATTACTAGATTGGTAGAGTTGCCCTACTTCAAAAACATCGTCCATTGCTCCCTTAGGATCTCCAGCATTTATTAGACCAATTGGATGACAAGCACGTGCAAAACTATTCAATCCTGAATAATCACAATATTTACCAATATCGACACCCGGAATATCACTTTTCGCCATCGCAAGTAACGTTGCTTCAAATGGTTCAGAGATCATTCCAATCGATTCTGGTTTAATATCACGTACCCAAATCTTTTTGACATCCTCTGCGGTTACTCGATCTTCTTTCTCGATCATCGCTGTGATCATTAACTTTTGTCTTTCTACTCCATCCTCAGTTGTTCCTGCTTCTCTAACCCAACCATTTTCATAATGCTCATATGGAAGTAATTCTTGTAATGTTCCATATCTTTCTTCTATTTTTTGATAGCTCCAACTTTCAACAGCTGCACCCATTGCAGATCCGATGTGCACACCTGATATACAACCTAAAAATTTGTCTCTTAAGCTAACTTCTCTACTCATATTTAACACCATCCTATGATCATTTTTATATATTAAAGGCTAAAACCTTTAATCTACCACTTAGAATTCAGTACAAAATCTTTCGTAAAAGTAATAAAAAATCCTTTTCCCAAAAGCGCTATCATCTTTTAGACAAAATCAGGTCCGACTTTTTCGGGAACGATACCGATTTTATATAAAAAAATAACCAAAAACTCAATTCAATTTGTAAATCCATTGCCGGGAACGATACCAATTCGTTGTATCTAAAGTTTAATTTATTAACATCCCTTTGTCAAACACTTTTTCCTTTTATTAGAAAAAACTTTATAAAAACTCATCCCACATGGATCGATCTACAACTAGAAGCCACGAATTCTAATCAATACTATCTCAATTAAAAGCAGCTTCTAACTATTTTCTGTATAAAAAATATATCGTCGGTTGGTTTACTTGAGCAAGCCTCTTGAACGGCAGAGATAACAGTGTAGCGAAAGTAGCCGACCGACTTTTAGATACAGAATTGAGAGAATCCTCTCATAGAAGTATTGCGCGATAACCACCTATCAGCTGTAGCTGAAAACAACTATTTTAACGTCGACTACTATCTATCTTTTAGGAAAATGACAATCTAGTACTCTACGTTGACCAAAAGCAACTTAATTAATCATGTTAGGTAAGAAAAGAACGATATCCGGGAAAAGTGTGATTAAAAGTAATATTACAATCATAATACCTACGAAAGGAACAATTTCTTTGATGATTGCATATAGCTTAGTTTTAGATACACCCGAGACAATAAATAATAGCATTCCAAATGGAGGTGTGATCGTTCCAATTCCCATATTAATAATGATAACAATACCAAAATGTACTAAATCAATCCCTAACGCTGCGACTAAAGGCAACACAATGGGAGTAAAGATGAGCAATAAAACAGCGACATCTAACACCATTCCTAATAGTAAAAAAACGATATTAATTAATATTAATAGTAAAATAGGGTTATCTATATATCCTAAGACCGAATCAGCTAAAATTTGAGCAACCCTTTCGTATGCAACTACATACGATAATAAAATGGCCCCCCCTAATAAAAAGCCTAAAGAACCTACCATTCTTGCGCTATTTACAGCCACCTGCCAAAATTCTTTTATTCCTAAAGAACGATATACAACTACAGAGATGATCAATGTATAAAATGCAGCTACACCTGCTGCTTCTGTTGGCGTCATAATTCCTGAGTAAATACCACCTAGTAAAATCACCGGCATAAACAGAGCTGGTAACGCTTTAAAAGTGTAAACAAGAAAATCACGCATTGCATACTTTGCTCCATATGGGTAGTTTCTCTTATGAGAGATATACGCAATGTAGATCATCAAACTCAAACACATAAGTATTGCCGGGACGATACCTGCTATGAAAAGCGCACCTACAGATGCCCCTGACAACATCGCATACATGACCATGATGATACTTGGTGGAAAAATCGGGCCAACCGTCGCTGATGTTGCGGTGACCGCGCATGAAAAACCGGGATCATATCCTTTCTTTTTCATCGCAGATATTGCCAGTTTTCCCAGACCCGAAGCATCTGCGTAAGATGAACCACTCATTCCTGAGAAGACTAATGATGACAGGACATTAACCTGCCCTAGACCTCCTCGAAAACGTCCAACTAATGCATTAGCAAAAGAAAAGACACGATCACTTACCGTTCCCGTATTCATCAAGTTTGCTGCAAAAACAAACAAAGGGATCGCAATTACGACATACTGGGTGTAAAGGCTCTCTCCCATGACTTCTACTACTAACCCTAAGTCTTTATTAGTAAGTAAAAAATACAGAATACTCGCTATGATCATCCCAGCAGCAATAGGTATACGTATGAGAAATGATAATATTAACAATAGTAACGGTAATAAAAGCTCTATACTCATTTTGTACTCGCCCCTTGCTCATTAAAAATTGTAATTGTCTCTTCGTCTTGAGGTTCGAGTTCGACATATTGATCTTCATAAATAGTTTCTGTATAATCACCATCGCCTGACTTTAGCTTTCTTAAATCATGAAGTATATCTACAAAACTATGAAAGATAATTAATATAAAGCAAATCAACATTGGTAAAAAGACTATACTGAGTGGAATATCTAGCTGTGGCGAAGAAATTCTATTTAAGAAATTTAATTGCTGGCTCACAGGATACACAACGATACTCAAGAAAATAATAACAACGGAATTACTTATTAGCCTTATAAAAAGTTGGACTTTACTTGGAGCTAAATCATAGAAAATACTAAACTGAACATGCTCTTTTTTTCTCCAAGCATAAACGGCTCCAAACATAATTAGCCAAAGAAAAAGGGTTAAACTTGCCTCAAACGCCCATATTAAAGGGCTTTCTAAAACATATCGGTAAAAAATTTGAACGTTGAATATTAAAAATATTCCGATCAGTGATACAGCAGGCATTATTACTTCAAAAAACCAAAGCACGTAGTTCCATACCTTCTTAACTATGTTCATGAAAGAATACACCTCATTTCTAACATTAACCCAAGTTTGGAGTGTTACTCTCTATATTATTGCTAACGGGGGCTGTCACATAAGTATCTACCCTGTAAACAAGGTTGCTACGAGAAAGTGAACTTTCTTTAATGGAGCATTTCTAAGCAACTTATTTACATTGATGTTGGTGAAAGTGAACTTTAATTGGTATTTGTTGACACTTGATTTTAGGACAGTCCCCTAGAAGTACATCCCAAAACTTGGGCTAAAAAGTTGTAAAATCTAGGGGCGATAATTTTAAAAAAAGGCTTGATATATGGTCAAAGTTTAAATTTTAATCTATTAGAATTGATCTGCCAATTCTTGAATTTGATTAAATACATCCATATTCCACTCTGCAGAAATATCATCATTTAAATACTTCTCTTGAATTTCACTCATAAACGCTTCTATGTCTACGTCGCTAATGACTGTCACACCTTTACTTTCTAGAACTTCAATGGCATCTTCTCGCTTCGAAAGCATGATGTTATCGTTTTCTTCTTTCGTTATTTCAATTGCTTTATAAACCATTTCTTGTAATTCAGACCCTAAAGATTGGAAGAAGTCTTCATTAATGATCGGGAAAAGACTATCAACAACGTGATTTGTTAATGATACATAATCTGTAACTTCATAGAATTTATGATCAATAGTCACTTCCATTGAGTTATCCTGAGCATCAATTGTTCCTGTACTTAATCCTGTATACACCTCACCAAAAGCTAGTGGAGTTACCGAAGCACCCATTGCTTCACCAATGAAAATCATGGCACGGTTATTTGGCATTCTAAGCACTAAACCTTGAACATCCTCTGGAGTTCTTATTTCACGTCCAACATCTCTATAATTTAACTGTCTGTCACCATGGTAAAAAGCAGCTAACGGTCTGTATCCTACTTCACTTGCAACTTTTTCAAAAAATTCTTGGCCAATCTCTCCTGATAAAGCAGCATTCATATGCTCGTAATTCTTCCACATATATGCAGCATTGTACATACTTGCTTCAGGAAGGTGTGCTGCAACGGACGCCGCGTCAACATATGTCATTTCTAAGTTTCCTCTCAATACAGCGCGCTCATCGGCATCTTGACCGTAAAGTGATCCAGAATGGTGAATGACTACTTCGATTTGACCATCAGCCAAACTCTCAAGTTCTTCTTTAAATGTATAAAGAACTTGTGTAGTCGTATTTTGAGGCGAACCTAAAACAGAAATGTTAATCGTCTTCTTCTCTTTCTCTGCAGAGTTTTGGTTTTCAGAATTTCCTTCTGGAGCTTCTCCTGCTTGGGATTCCTCATTCTCATTCTCATTTCCAGTCGGTGATGAACAACCTACAACAATAAGTACTGACAATAAAACTAGCAAAACTGTTAAGAAAAACTTCTTCATGTAACAAATCCCCTCTCTTTTTTTAGATTACAAAACTTCTATAATATTAAAACAGCTTTTAAAAAAATATATTAAATACTGTTTAATATTTAATCACTATTTTTATACCTATTCAATATAACAATTCTGGAATTTTACACCGGCATTGAATACTCATTTACGTAATGTAATTATTAGCTTTGTAACATTCATCAAAAATAATTTCAAATTCATTAAGAAATCGTCAAAATCATTACATGAAACAACATTTATGAAACTTTTTTTAAAGTTGCTAATTAAATCTTTTCACCAATAACTAAAGTAGACTCTTATGTCCCAATAACTAGCGCCACTCAATCCACTTTTAACTCTTTTGCAGCTTCTATTTCTAACTGATGTAACTTTTCAACCCTTCGTCTAAAGTGAACTTCAGTACTAAATTCCGCTTTTAAAAAGGCTTCAATTAAATCTTTGGCCACCCATTCTCCTACAATTTTTGCTCCAATACACATCACATTTACATCATCATGCTCTACACACTGATAAGCAGAATGAATATCGTGGCAAACAGCCGCCCTTATTTTTGGGATCTTATTTGCTGCAATGCTCGCTCCAACTCCAGTACCACAAACCATAATTCCACGATCAGCCTGGCCGTCTCTTACCGAATCACACACGGTTCGAGCGATGTCAGGAAAATCAACGGGCTCAGGTGTATAGCTTCCATGATCAATGACTTCAATGCCGAGAGCTTTAATATACTCTACTACTTTCGCTTTTAACGGAAATCCAGCGTGGTCACATCCAACGGATACAATCAATTTAAAATCCTCCTTCACTTTAATTAATCAAACATTAGAAACCGCTTACAACCACCGATAAAAAAATGTTGATTTTTTGTCGGGAACGATACCATTTTTAACTATAAAAAAAATAACTTTTGTGTTATAGTTATATTAAACCAACCGGGAACGGTACCGCTGTTGTAACTAAATAGTAATACAATAAAACTTTAATGTCAATATCCAAGTTTCATAAAATGTTCGACAAAAATTGTTTGGTTAAAATTTCTAATATATAATAAAAGTAATACTAAAAGTCTCTATTGGCTCCTTTTTAGTTCCCTTAAAAAATATTAGAACTTTATATCTTTGTGGGCTATTTAAACAGTCCATTTTCTCTTAAAATATAGTTTAAAGGATAGGTGATTACCATAAAAAAAGTAACTATTTATGATGTTGCTAAAAAGGCAAACGTCACTAAATCAACCGTTTCTAGAGTTTTAAACGATTCTTCAGAAGTGAGCGAAGCAACCAAAAGAAAGGTATTAGAAGCGATTAACATATTAGGTTATGTACCTAATAAAGCAGCAAGGACACTTAAATCTGGTAAAAATAACATCATCGGTCTTGTCGTTACAGAGCAAGAATTTAGTGAAGTTATTTTAAATCCATTTTATCCCTTCTTATTGAAATCGATTACAGAGCGCGCACAAAGTTATGGGTACCATATTTTAATCATTAATCCAGCAGGAATTAACTATGAATCGTATATTGATGTTATTAAAAAAAATACAGCCGATGGTTTTATTTTGTTAGGAGCTACACTGAATGATAGCCTAAGCAATAAACTAGACGAAGATAACATTCCTTATGTCTTCAATACCAAATACTCCGAAGAAAATGAAATTAATTATGTTTCTTTTGATCATATCACTAGCAGTTATACGGCAACAAAGCATTTACTAGATTTAGGTCATGAAAACATAAAAATAATTGTTGGAGATATTAATGGAAAATTATTGTCCCATAATATAGAAAGAATAAAAGGTTTTGAACAAGCATTAAAAGAATATGGTTTTTCTGTTGATGAAAAAAATATTCTCAAGTCTCCGGGATATAAAGAAGAAAGCTATAATTTAATTAAAAACTTATACAAAGAGGAACATCCTACTGGCCTTTTAATTTCTAATGAAATCACTGCGATTTCAGCTTTAAACTGTTTACTCGATGAAGGATATACAGTTCCAGAAGATGTATCTTTAATTTCTTTTGGACATATGGAAACGTTTAGAAACAACCGACCCATTTTAACCACCATCCACGAAGATTATGAATGGCAAGGTAGAGCTTTAGTTGACATGCTCATAAAACGTATTAACGACAACGAAACAATTCCTAACTCCATCCTTAAACACGCCGAATTTATTATCGGAAATAGCACCAGTAAGCCATAGGGGACTGGTGCCTGTCACCTCCCGAGTTTTGTCGAATAACCGGTAGGGGGGCTTGGCACCAGTTATATTAAGTAGTAAATCCATTTTATATTCACAATCCGTGAAACACTCCTGTGAAACAAGATATTTCGGGGCGTCACAGTGACGGATTTAAGTCAGTATTTCTAACAAATAGTATAAGAGCAGGCCAACTACACCAAAGTCAGTGTCACTAAATGTGGTCTGTGTATAACCTAGTTGATACATAACTGGGAGAATTAACAAAGGAAGGAAAGTGATGATCAAGCCGTGTGTAAAGGCTCCTACGATGGCCCCACGGTAACCACCCATGACAAAACCGAAAACCCCTGCTGTACTTCCAGAAAAAAAGTGAGCGATCATCGCCGGTATTACAATTTGCATATTAAAATAAATTAAAATGGCAATACCAGCAAAGCCTCCTGCTAAACTAGAAGCAAAACCAATGACAACTCCGATAGGTGCGTATGGAAAGATGACCGGGCAATCTAAGGCAGGGATCGCTTTAGGAACTAGTTTATCGGCAATCCCCTGGAAAGCCGTTAATACCTCTGTTAACATCATCCTTACACCAATGATGATAATATAAATCGCTGCTGTAAATTGAAACGCCTGCATAAACGCATTAAAAATAATATTTCCCTGTCCCGATACTTCAAAGAAGGCCTGTTTGCCTCCGATAATGCCTACAAATAGAAAAAGAGTCAACATAAATAGCATGATCATAACATTAGGATTATTTAATAACCCTAGGTTAGTCGACTGGTTTGCATTAATTTCTGGCTTCTTATGGGAACCTCCCACCACTTTACCCAAAAATCCTGAGACCACATATCCTACGGAACCAAAGTGGCCGATCGCAACATTTTGATTGGGGATGATCTGTCGCATCATCGGTTGACAGATGGCAGGAAAAAAGGTCATTGAACAGGCTAATACGACACTTCCAATGATAATCTGTAAATAAAACGGAAGGCCTGACCCTGCCATAATCACCGCAATGAGTGAAGCCATATACAAAATATGATGGCCCGTTAAAAATATATATTTGAATCTAGTAAATCTAGCAATGAGCAAGTGAAATATCATTCCTACAAGCATAATATAGCCTATCGTCTTACCAAAAAACCATTGCGAAATTCCGACGATCATTTCATTATTTGGCATAATACCTTGAACATTAAAAGCTCTTTCTAGTAATACAGCTAGTTGACTCAGCTGTTGAGTGGCTAAAAAAGCCCCAAATAGTAAAATGACATACCCAATAACCGCCTTAATCGTTCCTTCAATGACAAAATTAATAGGTTTTCGTTGGAGAATTAATCCTAGAAAAGCTACAAGCCCTATAATAAATGCGGTTTCACTTATTAATAGTGATAACATAGTTGTCCTCTATTCTATAAAAGGTTTCACAAAACAATTCGCAAGTAATTGATTTTCAATTTCTTCAGTTTGAAGAATATTATTAACTACTACTATCGTTTTTGCTTGTATTTGTAATTGTTCCTCCATATAACCAACCCCTACTGCAATATCCGGATTAACCCCTATTAATCCACCGATATCTACTTGCATCACATTGGCTGGAATCCTATACTTTAATATGATCTTTTCTACTTGGACTTTAATCCATAAACTTGTTCCCAATCCTTGATGACAAACAACTGCGATAGTAATCGTTTTCATAGATAAACTTCCTCTTCCACTTGCTTAATAAAAATTTTTATGACATCCCAAGGTTCTTTAGCTACTTCCAATGCTTGTCTACTTTTATCATCTAATAATTTTTCAAGTAATTGTTGTAAGGCAGGTACATGGCTAGTTTGGTTCGGAGAAGCAAATACAAACAGAAATGAAATGGGGTCATTACTTTCATGCCCAAATTTGATTGGCGGATTTAATCTAGTAAAACTAAGACTCACTTTTTTCACCTCATCATTTGCAGATCCATGAGCTAACATAATTCCAGGAGCAACTGCCATATACGGGCCCCGTTCCTGAATGATCGTGATGATTTCATCTTTATATCTAGGAGGAACATTCCCTTCTTTTTCAAGAGGTTTGGTTCCTACGCAAATCGCGTCTTTCCAATCTTTTACCTTTACATTTAATTGAATGTTGCTTAAATTTAAAACGTCATCAAGAGATCCCATGGATACTGGCGAATACGTTTTTTCTTCCTCAAATACCTCTTTTAACCGTATAATCAACTGATCTGTTAGCTGTTTAGGATCTCGAACATCACTATGTTCATTAATAATCGGCCAAATGACTTCATAAATTTGTTCCGATGTAACGTTCAGTTCTTTTTTTGGTTGCGCATAAAAGGATAACTTTTTAATATCCTCTTTAGGAAGAAGTGGACTTACAGTTAAAACCGGTATAGAAGCAGATTTAACTTTGATTGTACTAACAATTAAATTAGCTTCCCAGTCATTCCTTTCATTAAACATTTGATAAGAGATGGTCTGTACGATCTCGATATTAGAAAATAACTTATTGATCTGCATCTTTAGTAAATTTGCGGTCCCAATTCCGCTACTACAAATAATTAAAATCTTTAATTTTTGCTGATCGTTTATTTCACTATTCGATAGTGCGCTGCCATAATGCATGGTAATATAAGCAATTTCTTCTTCAGAAAATGAAATTTTATAAGCCTCTTCTATCGTAGAGACCGCTGTTTGAACAGCTTCGTAGACTTCTTTAAACTGTTGTTTTAATTCCTGTACAAGAGGGTTTTCGACATGCAATCCGTAACGCGCCCGATAAATCGCAGGTCTCATATGGAGAAGAAGCCCCTTGATTAATTGGTCTTTTTTATTATACTTCGTATGAAGTACTCGCTCCATAACTAAAGTCATTTTTAAAATTTGCTGATATAGTTCTGTATCTTCAAACATAAATGGTTGATCAGGCAGAACTGGTGCATTTTGATTTCCAATTAAATAAAGGGTAATATAGGCAATCTCGTGATCTGGAATGTTAATATGAAAATGCTCTTCTAATTGCTTCGTTACAAGCAAAGCAATTTGATATTCACGCTGGGTAAATATTTGTTCTAACTCTTTTTCGAATAACTCAATACTATTTTTAGTTTCAAGTCTATTTAATACCATCCCAATATGCAAGTATAATGCCATTCGTCCGTCATCACTCAACGGAATATCTAACAACTGTAAGATAGGATCAATAATGGCTTGAATATCTTTAACTTGTAAATCATCAACAACATGCTGTAATGAGCTTGAAAATTCTATGTTTCTATTAAACAAAGGACCTTCTGACTGTCCTTCTGCTACCATCTGAATCAAAACAGGATTTAAGTCTTTACATAAAGTGGTAAGTGAGCGACGGAAATGAATTTCATCTCCGTCTACCCATAACCCGACTTTTTTTTGCCTCATTAAGACTAATTGATAGTTTTTCAAATAATCTTCCACGAGTTTTAAATCTTCAAATATGGTTCCGCGACTTACATAAAATAAATCACTAAATTTTTTGACCGTCTGTGGACCTTGTTTCGTTAACAAGTGAAGTAAAATAAAAGTCACCCGTTCACTTCTATTAAATTCGTAATAGCTAATATTAATCTTTCTGATTTCTTTATTAATTTCAGCGCGAACATTTTCATCAGCTACAAGCAATATCCCCATCCCCGCTTTTCTCTGAAGCGATGGGAATTTATTTTCCCTCAGCCAGTCATCCACGGCTTTTATATCTTCCCTTAACGTTCGTACTGAACAATCTAGTTCTTTTGCCAGCAAATCTACGGTTGTAGGTAAATTTTGTTTTAGAAGATCTTGCAAGATGGATAATCTTCTATAATTAAATTGCTTCATACCTACATCCTTCCTAACATCGTTTGTGATATATTGACACAGTGATAATTAATTTTTAATAATCCATTCATCACATCCGTATAGACCGCACTTCGTCGACTACTCTCTACACCATCAAAACAAAAATGTTGATAACGTAACTCCTTTTCTAACCTTACAATTTTCGGATTACGATGAATGACTTCCATCGCTTTATCTTTGTCACGACTTTCAAAGGCGACCACGGAATCACAGAAACTCAAATATACTTCTTCATATAAACCTTCAATGGCTTTCTTTTCCGTTTCGCTTAAGTCCGACTCACCATTTTCAAATTTTATCGTAAGATTGCCGAGTTGCTCTAATGAATCAGAAACCCCTTCTAATTCATTATTTACATAAAGCATTTGTACACTATCTCTTGACTCTTGATCAGTCAAATCTTTTTCTGCAATGTTTTTTAAATAATGGTATATTCCTCGATAAAGGCGATCAATCTTCTTCTCTTCTTCTACAATCGATAGCCTTACTTTCGCACCATCATGATTTAATGTTTCAAGCAAAGGATCAAACATTCCTTGTTTTATTTTAGCTGACATCCGCTGTAATTCTTTCTGAACATTCAGAATTGCGACGGTAGGGAAATCCAAACTATTTTTATCTAGATACTTAGTATAACTCATTTCAGGTTTATCTTTAAGTAACTTTGTCATCCAATCAGCAAAAAGGTTACAAAATGGCAATAAGATTAATAGATTGACAATGTTAAAGATGGTGTGTGCATTGGCAATCTGCCTTTCGACCGTTCCTCCTAAGCTTTGTAATACTTGAACAAATAATATAGTAAAAGGAAGGAAAAAGAGCACTCCTATAATTTTAAATAAAGCATGGGCAACTGCCGTACGCTGTGAATCTCTTGAAGCATTTAAGCTGGAGATCAAAGCAGTCACAACTGTCCCAATATTCGCACCATAAACTATAGCAAGCGAACTTTCTAAAGTCAAGGTTCCGCCAACTGCTAAAGTCATTGCAATGGCGATGGTTGCTGCACTGTTTTGAATGATTGCAGTAAAGAGGGTAGCGATAAGAACTGTAAAAATAGGTTGATCTGTGGCAGCAAGAAACCATTCCAGAAATTGCGGGCTTTCTTGAACGGGACCCATCGTCTCTGTCATCATACCCATTCCGAAAAACACAAATCCAAATCCAAGTAAGATGCTGCCTACATAGCGGAATTTTTGATTAGAAGAAACTAAAAATAATAAAACACCTAGCCCAACAAACACAAGGGCATAATCTGTAATTTTAAAGGCGATAAGTTGTACGGTTAAAGTAGTACCTATCGCCGAACCAAGGACAACTCCCATTGACTGTCTTAACGTCATCAAGCCTGAATTGACAAAGCCAACGACCATCACCGTTGCTGCACTAGAAGATTGCAACCCAGCAGCAAGAACAACTCCCGCTCCCGAACCATACACTTGGTTTTTGGTGACCTTTTTGAGAAACTCTTTCAAATGTTGAGAAGCCGAGCGCTTTAACCCTTCACTGGCTAGATACATTCCATATAAAAAAATCCCCAGCCCCCCAAAAATACCAATAACAATTTGTATCCAGTCCATAAAACAAGACTCCTATTCTTTTATTAATGTGATACGTTTTGAAATATTAACAAGGTGATCAGCACTCCGCTCCAAATATCGACTAATAAGAAAAAATTGTATTAACGAATCAATATTAGTGTCGTATTTACGTACAAGAGAAGGAAGTTCTTCACGAAATTCATGAAACAAACTATCTACTTTTTCATCTGAAATACGAATATTTTCAGCTCGACTCTTTTCATATTCACCTAACAGTTTCAATGTTTCCTGATGCATAAAAATTGTATGGTTCAACATTTCAAAAACATTAGCGATCGTTGAATGTGGGGCATCAAAATGAATATGCTGGAATGACTCTGCAATATTCACCATTTGATCTCCTATTCTTTCAAACTCCCGCGACATTCTAAGCATCACTGTTAACGATTCTAACTCCTTAGGAAGTGGAGTTTGAACAACCATTAAGTTCAAGATCTCCCTTTGAATTTCTTCATCTTTTTTATCAACTACTTGATCCATTAAGAAGATTTCTTGTGATTTTTTTGAGGTAATCATCTCAAAGTTCTCTTGAATTAAATTCATCTGTTGAAGTGTTAACTTTCCCATCTCATGGATTTGATCGTAAATTCTCTCCATTTCATAAGAAAAAGTTTTCATTATTGGAACCATAAAACCCCTCCTTTTATAATAAAGTCCCAGCTTTACGTTTCTGAAAATAGCAAACGTTCTGCCGAGACTTTTAACTTAAGCAGTTCTTTTTTTTACTTTAGCCATAATAAGTGGTGAGAATAAGGATAAAACGGTAATTGTAATGAGAGTAATACTAATTGGTCCTGAAATTAATGCCATTGGATCCCCTTGCGAGATAACCAATGTTCTTCTAAATCCTGCTTCCGCTAATACCCCTAAGATTAGCGCTAATACAATCGAAGCTGGGTTCAAATTCAGTTTCCTAAAGAAATAGCCAATAATACCGAAAATAAACATTAAAATCACATCAAAGTAGTTATTGTGAATTGCGTATGACCCAACCACACTTAAAGTAAAGATGATCGGTATTAACGCCGTGTCTGGAATACGAGTTACACCGACAAAATAGCGGGCGCCATATAGGCCGATGATTAGCATAACAATGTTAACAAAAATAAATCCTGCAAAAAATGTATACGTTGTCGTCGCATGCGTCGTAAATAGATCAGGGCCTGGTTGTAATCCATGGATAATGAGTCCACCTAGTAAAACGGCGGTTACACTCTCTCCTGGAATTCCTAAAGTAAGGGTTGGAATTAGCGAGGACCCAGTAACCCCGTTATTAGCAGCTTCACAGCCTGCCACCCCTTCTTGTGATCCTTTTCCATACTCTTCTTTGTTTTTCGAGAAACGTTTCGCCTCGTTGTAACCAACAAAGGCAGCAATCGTAGCACCTGCACCCGGTAACAATCCAATGACAGTTCCAATTAACGAAGAACGCATAAGTGTTGTCTTTATTTTCTTAATTTCAGACCAGGTGATCTTTGAATGATCTTTCACTTGTTGAATGGTGTTATTTACCTTTAACTTCTTTTCAGCCATAATCAATACTTGCGACATGGCGAACAATCCTATTAACGCAGGAGTAAAAGGAATACCAGATGTTAATTGATTATAACCAAACGTAAATCGTGGTACTCCAGTGATCGGGTCAAGCCCGATTGTTGCAATAACTAAGCCAAAAGCTCCTGCAAGGAGTCCTTTTAACATCGAACCGCTGCTTACACCGGCGATAATGGTTAAACCAAATATGGCCAACCAAAAGTATTCTGCAGGTCCAAATCTTAGAGACAACTGAGCAAGGAGTGGCGCAAAGCCATATAAAGCAATAGCACTGACCATAGCTCCTGTAAATGATGCTACCGCAGCTGTCTTTAATGCTTTTCCCCCTTTTCCTCTTTTGGTCATTTCATACCCTTCTATTAAGGTGGCCGAGGCCGCCGGGGTCCCCGGGGTACTAATTAAAATCGCTGCAATCGATCCACCAAATATGGCCCCGCAGTAAACACCGATTAACATAATCATTCCAGTGGCAGGGTCCATCGTAAATGTTAATGGAATAAGCAGTGCAACCCCCATTGCCGCTGATAAACCTGGCATTGATCCAATGACAACACCAAGGGTTGTTGCTAAAACGATGACAATTAAATTTTGCCAATGTAAAGCATTCATAAAACCATTAAGAATTTCTTCCATCTATGATCCCCCCTTTAAATTAAAATTCCAGTCGGTAACGGAACTTTTAAGAATATCCTGAAAACTAAGTATAAAACTAACATAAAGGACGGAATACTTATGATAAATGTTTTTACCGTTGCCTTTAAGAAAACCATTGAAATAATGAGATATAGTAGAGTTGTAGTAAAGAATCCTAGTGTATTAATTAAGGCAATATAAACAAAACTAATAACAAACACAAACAAAAATCGTTTCCATTGTATGTGTCCAAACAACTCTTTCCACTCTTTTTCTGGAGCTTTAAAAAAGCTCTTAATAAATATTAAAATAGCAAGAAAAGTCATAATTCCAATCATAAAACGCGGGTACATTTGTGAATTCTCAGGTAGTTTCATCGTATTCAAAAAAAAGATCAAAGCAATTACCATAAACGCAATACTTACTACACGATCACTATGTTTCAATTCATTCACCCCCTATTAAACTAGGAGAGGGTTATCCCCCCTCCCAAATAACACTTTTTATAAATCTAAAATTTCACGTAATTCTTTGTTATCTTCATATTGTTGCAAAATAAAGTTACTGAAGTCCTCTTGCCCCATATACCTTAATGGCAAATTAATGTTTTCCGCTTGATTAATATGCTCTTCTGTTTCCATTGCTTCTTTTAGAATGTCGTGAATATAGTCAATAACTTCTTGAGGTGTTCCTTTTGGTGCCACTACTCCACGTCCAGATGCACCGATAACATCAATACCGTTTTCCATTAAGGTAGGTACGTCAGTAAGCTCTGGAAGTCTCTCATCTGTCATTGAAGCAACCGCAATAATTTCTCCACTGTTTAAGTGTTGTGAAACTTCACTAATTTTTGCCACAGCGGCCATCACGTGGCCACCACGTAAAGCCGTGATTAATTCATTCGTCCCATTAAAAGGAACATGATTTAGGTCAATATCTGCAACGGATTCAAAATGGGCAGCAATAATATGGTTTGATGCTCCAGTACCATTATTAGAAACCGTTATTTTACCAGGATTTTCATTCGCGAAGTCTAAAAATTCATCCAGAGTATCTAATCCGCTACCTGGTTTTACTACTAATACAGCTGGATCATAAACATGAAGCATAATCGGTTCTACATCACCAATTTTGTATTCGGTTGGTCTTTCTTCTGGTAATGAAACAAAGGTTGGTAAGTTGATAAACCCGATCGTATAACCGTCTGGATTTGATTTAGCTAAGTAATTGAAGCCCATTTCGCCACCAGCACCTTCACGGTTTTGAACAACGAACGAATGTCCGCTTACATTCTCTGCAGCTGAAGTAAGAATTCTTGCCCCTACATCCGTACCACCACCTGCTGCATAAGCAACCACGACATCAATTGGTCTTTCCGGATAATTATCCGCCATCCCACTTTCTTGTGTTGCATCTGTTTCAGAAGAAACCTGTGAAGTAGGACCTTCCTCTGTACCTCCACATGCAACCAAGAATGAAAACGCTAACAACATTGCGAAAAATAATAGATTTTGACGCTTCATACAAACACCCCTTTTTTTAAGTTTTAATAGTTTATTACTTGTGCTAATTTTAGAAAAATTCTGTTTATATCTCAAGCGTAAATAAAAAAGGAAGCCCTACTGCAAAAATTGGACTTTTGGGGGTGGTGCCTGTCACCTCCCGAGTTTTGTCGAATAACCAAGACTTTCGCACTTTAACGCACCGGGGGTCAGGCACCCTCATAAGGCACTACTTTCCTATTGACAACCATACCCTACTCTTATAATATAGATAACAATTAATCCCGAGTTTATTGATAAGATATATCAATTTAGCGCGTTCGTAGATGAAAGCAATCGATGATTATTCCTAATTCCATTAACTACTTCCTTACTTTATTATTAACGTTAATCTCAGTAATCGTTGTCTAAAACGGATTGCGATACCCTTTTATTTAATCTACTACCGGCTAGTTTAAACTTGTCTATAACGATAACTCACATCATACGATTGGAGGTTTTATGCAGATGAAATCGATTTGGAAAAAGTATTGGGAGGCATCCCTCGTTTTAAAAATTACAATTGCACTTATTCTTGGTATTATTGTCGGATTGGTTTTTGGTGAAAGTGCTGTACCAATCCTACAACCATTTGGGGATCTCTTGTTACGTCTATTAATGTTCCTAATCCTACCACTTATTGTCTTTACTCTTATTGTCGGGGTTAACCAAACAAGTATTAAAAACATTGGTAGAATGGGAAGCAAAGTTTTCTTCTATTATGTTGGTACTTCAGCGGTAGCGATTATTGTTGGACTTACGGTTGCCAGCATGTTTTCTCCAGGAAGCGGGATGACACTAAAGGTGGACGAAGCCTATCAATCACCTGAACACCCAGGGATTGTTAGTGTTCTATTAAATATCATTCCTCGGAATATTGTCACGGCCTTTAGTGAACTGAATCTTCTTGGCATCATTTTCACTGCCCTTGTGTTCGGACTCGCGATCTCTTCTTTGAGATCTTCAGATGCATACAAAGAATCAGGAGAAATTATTTACAAAGCTGTTGAAGGACTTAATGAGGCAGCGTTTCGAATTATGCACGTCATTTTGCAATATGTACCGATCGGCATTTTCGCCATTATTGCAACAACGGTAGCAAAACAAGGGCTTAATACGTTGATCTCGCTAGGGGAAGTGGTTGCCGTCCTTTATATTGCCCTACTCGTTCAGCTCGCCCTTTACATTGTATTTATGAAGTTCACGGGAGTGTCACCCGTCCAATTTTTTAAAGCAGCTCGCACACCAATGTTAACTGCATTTGTCACACAAAGTAGTGCTGGTACTTTACCAATAACGATGGATGCAGCACAACGACTCGGGTTAAACAAAAGTCTATACAGCTTCAGTTTGCCGTTTGGAGCAACCTTGAACATGGA
>SKOL01000749.1 GCA_007120055.1 Anaerobacillus sp. | reverse complement strand
GTACTTCTCCATCACCAATATTAAGCGTTTTGGCAATTTCTTTCGTTGAATACCCCTGTTTCGCTAATGACAAAATTTGGCCAGTCGTTGACTGCTCGACAGTATCTTCTGTTTCCGTTATTTGTGGTGGCAAATAGTCCCCTTCAGGAACATCTTTATTAAGTTCGTCTTGCTCTGAATATATAGACTGCTTAACCGGCTTTTCTTGCACAGTGTTTTTTGTTCGAGTTTGTTCATACGTTTTTACTGTGTTAAATTGTAAATTTTCTTGTGTTTTCCTTTTTTGAATAATTTTATTTACAAGCTTTTCATTTTCTTCTTTCATCTCTGCAGTGTATGCCATTAATAAATCTTCAATTTCTCGTTTCATCTTTTCATTTTCAGCAGTGCCTGAAGAAGGTTTCATTGTATTAACTTTTTGAACTAGTACTACAATGATAAACAATGTTATTAAGTGTAATAAAAAACTGATTGCTAATAAATAACCCATATTTCCTCCTATTAAGAAAAGCGCAGGCGCCTTGGTAAGCTTCGACAAGCGTTGGAGGGCCAGCAACGTTTTGCCTCCTCTTCGAACCCTCGTCTTGATTAGGCAAATCTTGATGGACCGAAACGCTCGAGAAGCTAGGTGCCGGAGCTAGACAAAGAAAAGCGCAAGGTGCCCGCCTTTAAGAATAAATGAGTTAAAAGACAAGAGTTCTGTCCCTTAACTCATTTATTTTTAAAAGATAATATTTACCCTGAAAAGTCAATATGATTCCCTTTATACGGATGTATTGCATACGTTTCTTCGAGAGGACTATCTTCCATTCCTTGCTTTTCTTCTTTATTCGTTTGAGATTGAGAATGCTCACGTCGTTCATCGTCATTATTTAACCGCTTTTTTTCACTTTCTGTCGTCTCTAACACTTGTTTACGCTTTTTCTCGTCGGTTTTATTTTGTTCACTAGCGATATTCGCTTGAGAAACTTGGCCTCTTTGCTGAAGTTGATCTTGGATTTTCCCTACATTTTGGGTGCGAGGTATAGCGACTTGCATTTCAATAGCTTTTAAACTCATGAAATCCCCTCCAATTTCATCATTAAAGGCTTATAAAGGTCCAACTTTAATTTCCCCATCTTCTAAATAAATCTTTATAAACTGATGACTAGCAACAATTTTTCGTCGATACTTTCCAAAGTGGACGTCGACATTTGAGAATATTTTATTTTCAACCGTCAAAGCCGCTCCACCGGATTGCGAGAATATTTCTTTTAAATCCTCCAACTTTTCCTTGGCTTCAATCATCGTATCATTGGCTTGATTAATGGTGTTACGAACTCGCAGTTTCATAATTTTTTCTTTTGCAGATAAAGGAGTACTTTTTTCTTTTTCATTTAAGTTTTTCAGTAGAATGAGTAGTTTTTGTAACTCTTCCTCAGATTTTTTCAAATGTTCACTATAAATTTTTTCTTTTTTCATGATTTCATGGTTTACCCCTAAGTATAAGGAGGTTTTTGTATTATGTGTGTTTCCTACTTCTTTTACAGCAATATTCTTCACTGCAGAAACATTTCCACCAACAATGTTTCCTTTACCTCTATTACAAAAAACACTTCCACCTGCTTGAACGTTACTATGTAAAATCGATTGAGTAACGTTAATATCACCCTCAACTTCGACATTGGCTTGGTTAATAAACGATGTATGTAGGTCACCTTTCGCTTTTATTAAGCCTTGACCTTGACCAACAATGCCAGCTGATACAAAAATAGAGCCTTCCGAATTAAGAATAGCACTTTCTACCGTACCATGAATTTTGATATCGCCTTTACTTTTAATTTCGAACCCTGCTGGAACATTGCCACGAATTTCAACAGAGCCAATGAAAGATATGTTTCCTACTTTCAAATCTAAATCCCCGTTCACCTCAAATACAGGAAATACGTGAATTACTTTTGGTTCAACAGACATTTGTCCATCAGTCGTGGCAATTAATTTCAAACCACTATCATCTATACGTGTATTCTTACCGGTTCGTAGCTTAAAATCTTTTCCTGGTTTTGCAGAAATTTCCTCACCGAAAATGTTCTTCCCTGGGGTTCCAGCAGTCGCCGGGATTTTTTTTCCTATGATTTGCCCATGTGTCACAGATGGGATATCTAAAACCTGCTTTAAATCTACTTTACGAAGATCTTCTTTATTTTCAATTTCTTTTGTTTCAGGGAATATTGGTTTTAAGAAAGCATCTACACCATCTACCGGTAAAAGGCCTTCCGCTATAGCTAGAGGTAAAGTAGCCTCACCTAAAGTGATTTTTTGAAGTAGTTCTTCTTTCACGCCAAATACAATACCATGTTCATTAGCAAAAGACTTTAATTCATCAAGAGTTAAATCCTCATCTTGTTCTAGTTTCTTTCTTTGAGTAATTGTAGCTTTTAACTTATTGTTATCTACTTGTATTTCAAAAAAGTCATCTAGGTGGCTCATCTCATCAAATCCCCTCTACCCAAACTTCCTTGAAGAAGTACTTAATGCTTACGTTAAAAGATTGGCATTCCTTTCGAAAACACCTGTTTTAGTCGAAAAAGTGCTTTAGAGTGTATTTGAGAAATTCTTGATGTTGATAACCCCATAATTTCGCCAATCTCAGTTAATGTTAGCTCATCAAAGTAAAATAAACTAATGACTAGTTGTTCTTTTTCATTTAAACTTTCGATCACTCGAACAAGTTCATTATGTGTAGCTTTTTTTAGTGTTTCTTCTTCCGGTGTTAGTGTCGTATGGTCCTTTAACGTATTTTTATAAGTATCTTCACGATCTGAGTCCGTCGTTTTTTCATCGATGGAGAGTAAATTAGCTACAAAACTTTCGCTCATTACTTGAAGAACTTCATCCTCTGTTAATTCTAACACGTCAGCAACTTCTTTAGCTGTAACATAGCGAGAGTATTTTTGTTCTAACTTCTCGACGGCTGCATCGACTTTTTTGGAACGCTCCCTTAACGTACGTGGTAACCAGTCTTCTTGTCTAAGACCATCAATAATCGAACCACGAATTCGAAATGAAGCGTATGTATCAAATTTTAAATCACGTGTAGAATCAAACTTTTCTAAAGCATCATATAAACCAAGTAGTGCATGGCTTCTTAAATCTTCTTTGTTCACATTCCGAGGTAAACCTACCGATACTCTTTGAACATGATAATCTACAAGTGGTAAATAAGTTCGTATTAATTCATCGCAAGCGTCATTATCTCGTTCTTCAATCCACCTTTTCCAAACAAGATCGTCCTTCTCACTTATACGAGGCATTTTCATCCTCCTTAATCATTTATAAGATCTTTAACATAATTAGTAGCTTTCTCGATATCAACTTCTGTATACTCAACTTTATTATTCGTAGCTTTTCCATCGTCTTTAGCTTCTATTTCACATTTTTGTATTTGCATACCTTTAGTATCTTTCGATGCTATCATCCAAATCCAACGAAAGAAGTAAGCAATCCAAAAAAAAGAAACAAAAGCAAAACAAGCACGTATAAAAGAAGTTAAAACAGTATTCGTTGTCATAGATCCTATAAATACTAATAAAAATGCAGTACTACTAAAGAAAAAGTTTATAATCCAAGAACCAATAAACATTAAATTTCTGAAACTCCTTGACTTACAGTACGAATCGATAACTTACTAGTTTCAGGGTCAAACTCAATTGTTCTACCACTAGTACCACCAACATCTTCACTTACAATACTAATTCTTAATTCTTTCAGCTTTTCTTTTACAGCGTCTACATTTCTCGGACCAATTCTCATTATTTCACTTGAAGTAGAAAACTTAAACATTTGAGCCCCACCTGCTAATTTTGCTTTTAAGCGAGCTTGATTAGCACCATTGCTTTTTAATTTATCTAATAAGACTTCAAGAGCTGTGTCTGCATATTTAGCTTTATTCATCGTATCTGCTTTCGCTAAAGATGAACTTGGCAGCATAACATGTGCCATGCCGCAAACCTTTAAAATTTCATCATATATTATTACGCCCACACACGACCCTAAGCCAGATGTGCGGATCTTTTGTGGTGGTTTTGCCACATTTAAATCCGCCATACCCACTTTGACAATCTCACTCATTGATCGGTACTCCTAATGCTTGAAAAATCTTCTCGTAAGAGCCAGGATCAGGTAGTAAGAAGAAATGTCCAGTAGTCTTTTGCGAATTCTCATCTATTTTCTCTAATATTTCTGTATCAATGACTATTGCATAATCCCCTACTTGTGAAAGTTCTAAAAGTCCGTAACTCAATATCGCTATGGCCATATCAATACTAAGAGCGGGTACAGAAGGCTGTAAGTTAAGTTTCGTAAAATCTGAAAAAGCTGATAAATAAGACCCTGCTAAAATATTTCCTAATTCTTGTAAAGCTGATAACCCTAACTCTGAATATGGAGGGTGATTTAAATCAAAGTCTTCATCACCTGTTAAATATTGAATAAGTCTAGTGGCTTCATTAACAGGAAGCATAAAAAACATATTACCAGGTGCTTCGCCTTCAATTCTTAAGAAAATAGCTGCTACTACGTTATCTGACCCACCAACCAACTCAGTGATCCCATCAAAAGAAGTAACACGAACTGATGGTACTTTCATATCGATCGTTTTATTTAATAATTTAGATAACGCCGTTGCGGCATGACCCGCACCAATGTTACCAACTTCCTTTAAAATATCTAAGTGGTAGGGTTGAATTCGATTAATGAAGCTCATTATCCATTTGCCTCGATGGACTTAATTTCTTTAATCTCTTTAGGGTTTAACACTTTCGCTAAGTTCAATAAAATTAAAAGGCGCTTTTCCATTTTGGCAACTCCGCGTAAATATTCTACCTCAATACCACCAACAACTTCAGGTGGTGGCTCTATGATATCGTTTGGGATATCAACAACATCATTAGCCGCATCGACAATTAAACCCACTTCCATATCACCTACCGCAACAATGATAATGCGAGTGCTATCATTACTTTCGACTTCATCGATGCCAAAACGATTTCGAAGCTCAATAATTGGTGTGACTACACCTCGTAAATTAATAACTCCTTTAACAAAATCAGGTGTTCTAGGTACCCTTGTAATATGTTGCATTCGTTCAATAGAACGTACTTGGTTTACTTCAACACCATATTCTTCATCCTTTAGTTGAAAAACAATAACCTTTATTTCATTTACTAAGTTACTTTCACTCATAAGTATCCTCCTACCAATATGCCTTAACCTCGAATTTAATTATTTAATTAACGCATTACAATCAACGATCAATGCTACTTGACCATCACCTAAGATCGTCGCTCCAGAAATTGCAAAAACGTTCGTTAAATAATTTCCTAATGACTTCAAAACAATTTCCTGCTGGCCAATGAAAGAATCAACTACCAATCCAGCCATTTTTTCTCCTTTACGGACAATGACAATCGAGTGATAAGTATCTCTTTCGCGAGTTCTCGGTACATCAAAAAAGTCAGTTAAATTAATTAACGGTACAACACTACCTC
>SKOL01000754.1 GCA_007120055.1 Anaerobacillus sp. | reverse complement strand
TTGATGCACAGATATTACAATTTATGTGAAATACACGTATCAAAACGCCGATTGATGCACGGATATTACAATTTATGTGAAATACACGTATCAAAACGCCGATTGATGCACAGATATTACAGTATTTGTAAAACAAGCGTATCAAAACCAGTGATAAGCGAGTGTAAATTCCAGTATCTGTTAAACACGCTGGTCAAATCCACTGTTTGGTGTATGGTGACGCCCAAATGATTTCTCTTCTCGACTCAAATCAAGACATGAGTAATCAAAAGCTTCAAAATGAGCATTCTGTTCTCTCTTTTACTGCGCATCATCCCCATTCTGTGAATCATCACTACAATGCGCCGTATCCTCATACTGTAATTCAGGCGCACCAGTTTCCAGTTCGTTTGACTAATTCAACCAGCAGTTGAATAAATAAAAAAATCAATTGATAAGTTATTGTTCTCTATATATACAAAGCATTAAAATTGGTTTATAGAAGGGGAAGTTCTGTAAAAAAACAAAAACATTACTTAATGAAAACGGGATGGCAAATGCCACCCCTTTTTCTGATTCTTTCGCTTTAATTTTAATTTCAAGATTAATCCTTTGTCGGAGGTGCTGGTCGTGGTATCGAGAACGTTTCACCGAGTTTTTCGTAATCTGATCCTCCTAAACGACTGACTGGCGCTAACTTTTTAGCATCAATCTTCCCTTCTAAGTACAAGTCGTCCTCGACTCGATAGTTCACAACTTCACCGATAATGAAGTCACAGCTTGGCTCATCTTCCGTTCCGCCTAGCGTTAACGCTTGTGATAGTTTGCATTCAAGTTTCACTTTTGCTTCTTTAATACTAGCGACGTTTACCTTCTCACTTTTTTCTAATGTAAAGCCAACTTCAGCGACTTCACTCACGTCTGGTGGAAAATCTGCCGAAGTTTCATTAACGAGTTCTACATTTGATTCGTCAACGACATGAACGACAAATTCCTTCCCTTCAATGATGTTACGAGCAGTATCTTTTGAGGAGCCATCCGGCTTGCGTCCGACCGAAATACTAATTAACGGCGGGTTAGCTGTAATGACATTGTAAAAGCTGAACGGCGCTGCATTCACGATACCTTCCTCGTTTTGGCTCGTCACAAAGGCAATCGGTCTCGGTAACACGCTTCCGATTAACATTTGATAATTGTCCGTCCGTGTTAACTTTGATGGATCGATGTTCATTTTCATCACCTCATCTCCATATTAACAAAACTTACCTTTATTTTGCCAAAACTTTAATAAATTCTCGCATATAGTCAGGTAAATCCGGTGGACGTCTACTAGAGACGAGATGTCCATCGACCACAACCGGTTCATGGATCCATGTTGCACCGGCATTTGTCATATCATCCTTAATACCGGGAGTACTCGTCACTTTCTTTCCTTTTAAAATTCCTGCAGAAATTAACACCCAACCAGCATGACAAATTTGACCGATCGGCTTCTTTTGTTCATCCATCGCTCGTGTCATATTTAATACATCTTCATACCTTCTTAATTTATCTGGAGACCATCCCCCTGGTACTAAAAGCGCGTCATATTCCTCAGGATTAATGTCTTTAAAAGCACGGTCACTGACGATTGGCACACCGTACTTTCCGATATATTCTTCATCAGCATTTTCACCGACAATATCAACTTCTGCTCCTTCTTCTCGTAATCGAAGCACTGGATACCAAAGTTCTAAATCTTCAAAGTCATCACTGACGATTTGGATTACCTTTTTTCCTTGTATCTGCATATTTTCACCTCTTCTTTTGGACTCTGTTTAATAATACCCAAAAAAAGTCGTCATTAAGCTTAAAATTTAGGCACACTATGCATGAGGTGACCTAAGTAATGAAACCATTTATTTTTAACCCCGGTGAACATATCGAAAGAAATCTATTTCTTTCTTTTGAGCATATTATCGCTCTTTATTTATTTGGCTGTTCGTTTGTCTGGCTTTATTTACACCGCCATCATGGTTATATGAAGCAAGTGAGATGGGTCATTTTCGGCATACTTGTCCTCTCTGAAATTAGTTTAATATTGTGGAGTGTAGTCACAGGAATTTGGGACATTCGTTACAATTTGCCTTTACACCTATGTACAATCAGTTTATTGTCTAGTTCTTATATGCTTGTGACAAACTCTTACAAAGTATTTGAGGTCATTTATTTTTTCGCGATTGGCGGGGCTTTTCAAGCGATTATTACACCAGAATTGTTTTACACATTTCCACACTTTCGCTTTTTCCATTATTTCATTGCTCATTTTGCCATTATTTTAGCGGTTTTATATATGATTTGGGTATGTAAATATACAATTACGTTTCGGTCAGCGGTTAAATCTTTTCTAGTATTAAACTGTATTGCTATTTTCGTGTTTTTCGTGAACATTTGGACGGGAGCAAATTATATGTTTTTAGCGAGGAAACCTGCAACACCGAGCATTTTAGATTGGCTTGGCCCTTATCCTTGGTATATTTTGTCTCTTGAAATTATAGCGATTGTTTTATTTTTATTGCTCACGGTTCCATTTTATTTAAAAGATTTTATTTCAGCTCGAAAGGTTTAGAGGCTTGTTCAGAAATGTCGTGGAATATTATGAACGAAGCCATCTCTACCTCTTTTTATCTTTGTGCTGCTAAATACGAGTAAACATCTTTCAAACAATAAAACCCTTTTTGTTCGATGAGTCGAACACTTTCTACCCATAAATTCGCTGTAGCTATGGCATCGTGTAGTGCATGATGTCTTTTTTCAATCCTAATTCCATAATGATAACACCAATCATCTAATGTGATTAGGTTTAATTTTTCTTCATTTATTTTCGTTAAAAATGACGTATCAATCACGCGGTGTTCAAAACGGCTTTTTAAAACCGACCATGTCACATGTTGCATAAAACTTCGTTCATGATTGGCATGGTGGGCAATCAACGGATCACTTTTCACAAACTGAAAAAAATCATTTAATACACGATCAATGGGTGGAGCCTTTAATAATTCTTTTTCTAAAATCCCTGTTAAAGCTTGGATTTGGTGTGATGGCGCATTTTCATTATATATAAGCGAATAAAAATGATCCTCTTCTATAACTTTTCCTTTCTGTACTTTCACAGCCCCTATCGATAAAATTCGATCACCATTATATGGGTAAAACCCTGTTGTTTCTATATCAAAAACGACTACGTTTAAATTGGTAAAAGGGACTTCAAGTACATCTTGCTTTTTCATTTCCTTTTGTAAATGCCTCACGAAAGCAACATTACGAGGTACATTTTGATTAGCTAGTGAAGAATATGAATTTGTTCTTAGCTTCTCTGGTATTTGCCGTAAAAATTGCATCATTGTGCTCATATTCATCGCAAACACCTTTGGTCAATCATTTGTTTTGTCTCCTTAAATAACTTTCGCCCACTTTTTATCAACTCTTTTAAACTCTCTTTTTCTTTTGCAGACATGGACTTCACGTGTAATAAATGAACCTTTTCGTAACTAACAAATGCTTTTTGAAAATACAGTCGGTAATTTAACAGCTTTAAAAAATCAGTTTGATATTTTTTAATAGATGCGTATTCCTCAGGTAAACGTTGAAATCGTTCAAGTGTTGAAGCTTCGGGTATTTTTTCGAGAAGAGCTAATAATCTAAGTGCGTTTACATATGGAAATAAAATCGTTTGCTTAATATTGATTGTACCAGCGTCCTCTCCTTTTTCTTTAGGGAGAAGCTGTCCGAATATGCCAAGCCCCTGCTTAATAAAGCCGACATTTTCATATAATCGTTGATACAAAGAGGGGACTTCAGCTAACGTCAAAAATGCAACTTGCTTTACTTTCTGTAATAAATCTTCTTTCCCGACTAATACACGAGCATCAAAAAAAGTAGAAAAATAACGTAACGATTCCCAATCAGCTTCATCAAGCCACGCTAAAATTTGCTTTTCCCATTGGAGGTTAGACCTGCACCAATAAGGGTTTGATGCCATCACATTCCCATCACATTTTTCGTAACCGGTAACCGCAAAACCTTTTGTTATTTCTTCACCCACTTTTAAAAAATAATCTTGAAAGAGAAGGTTCTCACCGTCATATACGATGCCATGATCTTGATCACTCCAAACTGATTGTTCACTACGGCCTGCACTTCCCATTACAAAGAAAGCGAAGTGAGTAGGGGGGCTTCCCCACTCACTTTCTACTTCCTTTAAGGCAATTTGAACCGTTCTCCTCATCAATTTATCATGAAATTTATTTAGCTCGTGATGATCCCAAGACACCGATTTTATTTTTTGGTCGCGCCACTCTTTTAATAGTTGATAATTTTCCAAGGAAATCAATCCTCTCACTCGTAACTCTCGCTTAAGCTCCTTGTTTCTTTTCTTCTGGCATGCTTTCAGGGTAACCGTAGCTTCCATGTTCACTTACGTCAAGACCAATAATTTCTTCCTCTTCTGTCACTCGTATTCCACCCATGACTTTATCCATAATTTTCAGAATGATATATGAAGCGATGAATGCGTATAACCCTGATGCTACAACCCCTAATGTTTGAACACCTAACTGAGTTAATCCTCCACCATAGAGTAATCCGGGTAATCCACCATTCATGGCAGCAAGCTCAGGTGTGGCGAAAAATCCAGTTGATAATGTTCCCCAAATGCCAGCCATACCATGAACGGAAAGTGCAAAAATTGGATCGTCAATCTTGGCTTTGTCAAAAAACTTCATACTAAAGTAAACAATAAAACCAGCAACTAAACCGATGATAACAGCAGCCCATGGTGCTACAAAAGCTGTTGAAGCCGTAATGGCTACTAGTCCTGCTAACGCGCCGTTTAACGTCGTTGGGATATCAGCTTTTCCTGAAATTGCCGAGACGATAAACATCGCTGCTACGGCCCCTGCCGCTGCCGCTAATTGAGTTGTTAATGCAACATATCCGAAAAATGCTCCGTCTACTTCTAATGTACTACCACCATTAAATCCAAACCAACCTACCCAAAGAATTAAAACCCCTAAGGCTGTATATACTTGGTTGTGACCTGCCAGGTCATTCGCTGAACCGTCTTTATTGTATTTTCCAATACGTGGTTTTAAAATAATCGTTGCTGCTAGAGCCGCCATCGCACCTGTTAAGTGAACTACCGTCGAGCCGGCAAAGTCTTGTTTACCTAGACTTCCTAACCAACCATCACCCCAAATCCAATGAGCAACTACCGGATAAATGAACGCTGAAAATAAAATTGCGAATACGACATAAGCTGAAAGTTTTCCTCTTTCTGCAAATCCACCAAAGGCAATCGTTAAGGCAATCGCAGCAAACGCTAATTGGAAGATAAAGTCCACTGAACCTGCTAATCCATCAACTACACTCGTAAAATCACCGTAAAAGAAATCTGAAAAACCTACAATTCCAATACTTTCTCCATAAATAAAGCCATACCCTACAGCCCAGAAAACTAATGAGGCTGCTCCTACTGTGAAAATTGTTTTGCCGGCAATGTGACCCGCATTTTTCATCCTAGTTGA
>SKOL01000702.1 GCA_007120055.1 Anaerobacillus sp. | reverse complement strand
TGTACAGATGTGTGCCCTGTAAAAATTCCGTTACACAATTTATTAATTGAACATCGTAGAATGATGGTCGAACAAGAAGGAAAAGCTCCTTTTGCTGAAAAGTTAGCTATGAAAGGTTACGCTTTTGCCGCGTCTTCCCCAAGTATTTATAATATGGGAACAAAAACTGCTCCATCGGTCATGGGTCCTTATTCAAACAATGGCTTTATTACAAATGGGCCAGGACCAGTGAAGCTATGGACAGATATTCGTGACCTTCCTGAACTAAGTAAAGGTAAAGACAAGTTCAGAACATGGTTTGAAAACCGTGATAAAGGAGGAAACTAACATGGCGGTTGTAACAACTAATAATAAGGATAAATTTTTAAATAAAATTGCTAACTCGTTAGGAAGAGAGCGTAAAACGGAAGGTGTTGTTCGTCCTAAGTGGAAACACCAGCCGCAGTATGAGGTATTTAAAGGAATGAATCAAGACGAATTATTAGAGCAGTTACTTGAACAGTGTGGAAGAATTCATACGACTGCTAAGGTAACGAAACTTGAAAATTTACCAAATGTTTTAAAAGAAGTTATTGATGAGTTAGGTGGCAAGTCAATTGTAAACTGGAAAGATCCACGCTTTGAGGAATATAACTTAATTGATATTTTTGAAGAGTTTTCTAATGAAGAAGGCAATGAATTTCATGTTTGGGATCCTGCTATGTTTGAGGAAAATATGAAAATTGCTGAACGTGCAAACATTGGAATTACTTTTTCAGATATGACACTAGCAGAATCAGGGACAGTTGTTTTATTAAGTGACAAAGGTAAAGGACGCTCTGTTAGTTTATTACCTGCGACTCATGTGGCGATTATTCCAAAAAGTTCGATTGTACCAAGAATGTCTCAAGTAGCAACAAAATTACATGAAATGGCTCAAGAAGGCAATGTTCCTTCATGTGTTAACTTTATTTCAGGACCAAGTAATAGTGCTGACATCGAGTTAAACTTAGTTGTTGGAGTACACGGCCCGATAAAAGCGACGTATATTATTGTAGAAGATAAATAGTAGATCGGAAGCGAGACTAGAACATGCTCAGTCTCAAAATAAAGTATTAGACATTTATGAGGCACAGAAAAGAGGCTGGGACATAACAAAGTGTCAGACACCGCTAGAAACCAAATATAGACATATGATAAATCTTTATGTCTATATTTAGTAGGATCCGCGTGGTGTCAGACACTTTTGTCCCAGCCTCTTTATGTTATTATTTGGCGATTTTTTCTAGATTTCCGTTTTTGTCCATTTTAAACTTTGGTGCTGTTTGAATTTCCTCTTCTTCATCTTGCAATAAAGCCATTCTTCTCGCGCGATTCATAATTTGAATTAATGATTGATAGTCTTCTTCGACGACTTTGTAGTCATTTTCTACTTTTGATAACTTCGTTTCTAATTCTTTTTTCTCCGTCATTAATTGTAAATTTTCTTTCATTAGTTTTTCATTTTCTTTCTTTAGTTGTAACGAGCTACCTTCGTTCGTAGCTAACGATTGAATAAAGTTAAGAACATCACCTAAATTAATACTTTGCACGTGAGTAGATCTCTCGTTACTAACATCGGTTGTTGCATCGGAAGTTGTTTGCATCGGCACTTCCATTGACGTTTGCATTTGCGAGTGCATTTTAGAATGGATCGTCGTAGGTCTATTGGATAATCTTCGTTTCATTTCTTTTCTTTGTTTTTTTGCTAGTTTTATTGCTTCGTTGTACTGATTTCTAACAACTGCATTCCAACGAAATCCACATGCTGCGGAGGTACGATTTAGTTCATCGCCAACCTCATCAAAAGCTTGTAATTGAGTGCCGCCTTCTCTAATGTGTCTTAATACTGTTTCTGCTAGTAAAAGATCATCTTCTGATGACCAAGCATCTTGTCTAATTTTCATATTAAATCATCTCCTTAAAGTATGTTTCTATTTTTCTAGGTAATTTTTTGTTAAGTGAAATTGTTAATTATTTACTAATACTTTTGCCAGCTTTAAAAAGAAATATACATAGCTTTACAGGATTTTTATAAGATTCTTGTTAAATTAATGGAAATTATCTCGCAAACTATTTATGAATGAGGAAACTTTAATAGCTGTAATGTTGTTTATGTTAGGATACAATAATAGAAGTAGTTCATGTTCAGTTGTTGGTTAGGTGATAAGAGGAAAGTTGGAAAGTAGAAAGTTGGAAATGTAATTACTGATTTTACATTTTTAATGGTGAAGCTAAAACTTCATCCGAGTTTTGTTAAAAAAGGCGATAGACTCTCTTGAGCAAGCCTCTAAAGTCGGAACGAATTTACAGCGCAGTGAAAGAGGTCGATCGCCTTTTACATATTAGATGCTGCGAAGTTTTAGCAAAATAGATAGGAGTGATTTTTTTGAATCCGTGGGATAAAAAGTTTAATGAAGAAGGTTATTTTTTTGGTACAGAAGCAAATTTGTTTATTAAAGAGTGGGGCAAGAAGATTAGTAAAGGGGAAATCCTTGCAATCGCAGAAGGAGAAGGTAGGAATGCTGCTCACTTAGCTAGCTTAGGTCATCACGTAACCACCTGGGATTATTCAAAGGTAGGTGTTGAAAAGACATTACAGTTAGCGAGTGAGAAAGGTGTAACTGTAAATGCAAAGTTAAATGACTTGGAAATAGTGGAGTGGGATGAAAATAAATGGGATGCTATTGTAAAAGTATTTGGTCATTTACCACCTGAAGTAAAAACGAAGACTTTTGCAGGGATTAAGAAATCATTAAAACCTGGTGGATTATATGTAACAGAGGTTTATTCGACGAAACAAATTGAATACGGTACTGGTGGACCTAAAGTAACTGAGTTGCTTTATGAGCCAGAAATGTTTTTAGAGGCCTTTAGTGATTGGAAATTTGTTCACTTTTTTTATGGAGAAACTGAGCGTTATGAAGGGGAAAATCATACCGGCCTATGTCATGTAATACAAGCGGTGATTCAAAAACCTTTATAGGTAAGTATGTGGAAAATAAATAACAGCAAAAAATTACTGTTTTAATATTTACGATAAGAAAAAACCTTTCGGATCATTTTCCGAAAGGTTTTTTAGGGATGTAGCTTATATTAATAAGTTGATTTAGTTGAGTAGTTCCATTCCTTGTTGGATCAGTGCGTCAGCGTTATCAAGAATTCTGTGTGCTTCTGGCGCATTGTGGAACCCATTACTGTTTTCAACCCAAACGTAATCCCAGTAAAATTGTGCTTCTCTATGAATGGCTTGGATTTCTTCTAGTTCAGCACCAGCAAGGCTGCCATCTTCAATCTTAGAGCCTACTTGGTTAATAAACTCTTCTAAATCATAACCGATTCTGTTTTGTTTTTCATAAACGTCTTTTTGTACACCTTCAGTTCTTGCAATAAGTTCATCTGCACTCGAACCGCCGTGACAACTCAGACAAGACTCTTCAACATGAAGTAGTGGACTCATCTTTTGGTGAGAAGTAAATTCTTCACCATTTTCGTCTGTTAATGTTGGCATATGACAATCGTTACAGCCAACGCCCATCTGTGCATGCACAGATAATTCTTTACCTTCATAATATAATTCATATTCTGGATGTTGAATCTTAGCAATTAAAGCACCAGTAATTGCATGCTCCCACTCATCAGAACGTCTCTCAGCATTGTAATGCTCAAGTTGAGCTTCAACCGTCATACCAGTCGACCATGGGTAAGTGATTTTAGTTGTTTCAGCATCAAAGTGATAGTTAACATGACATTGTGCACATGTTAAATCAGCACGGTCCCTAGGATCATTTGTATACCCACCGTGATCAAGTGCCTCAAAAACATAATCCCTTGGAACATTTAAAGAAGAACCGTCATTTTGATCGTGACAATCTAGGCAACCAATTGTATTTTCGCCAACAACATCAGCATATGGCTTACTCCAGAAATCATCTCCATACTTTTCCATACCGACTACAACATCAGTACTTTTACATGATAAACATGCAGCTCTTCGTTGATTCTCCCAGTCAGGAAGTCTTTGTGTTTCGTTTACACTAGTTAAAGCATACATATGTCCACGTGATCTATTGTAATCAACTGAGAAAGGGAAACCAGCGTAATTTGTTACTAAGAATGGATAAATGGTTAAGTAGTCTTGGAGTTCACCGTTATCGTCAAGGGCGCCCCCATAAGTCGTTGTTTGCAACTCTTTCGTTTGTGTCCATGTAGCGTATTGAGCTGGGAAATATGGCGCCCAATTTTCAGAAATAGCTGCTTCTTCAATTGATGAAAAGCCTGTGAATTTTGCTGGTTCATCTGAATCTTTGTCAGCACCTTCATCAGATCCCTCGTCAGCACCTGCATCAGGTTGTGTAGTATCTGCATCTGTAGGCTCAGTAGTTGTTTCTTCTTCTGTAGAACAACCTGTTATAACGAGTGCAAATGCTAAAAGTATTACTGCAAGAAATAATAAATGTTTCTTTAGCATGAAAATCTCTCCCCTTTAATAATTCTTCCTGAACAAGTGATGTTATGTACTTGTTGGAGTTAAATAAATTATAGTAAAAAGAAATTACATGCCTATAAATGAAATCTTACATTTTTGTTATATATTCTTACATTTTTATTTTACATTTTTACATAATTAAAAAAGGGTGAAAAATGTCCAGCAAAATTCTCTATTTTGCTCTAAAATAACTCGAACTTTGGAAGCTTCAAGCGAACTTCACCGTACATTAATTGGATAGATATTTATGATCCATCTTCATGATAAAATATAGCTAATATAATTTTGTTACATGTTTTTTCATATTTATTCGGTTGCAAACTTGTATCCTACTCCCCAAACCGTAACAATTCTTGTTGGTTTGGCAGGGTCGTTTTCCAGCTTTTCTCTAATTCTTCTAATTAATACGGTGACTGTGTTCGCATCGCCTACGTAATCACTGTCCCAAATTTTTTGAAGTAGTTGTTCTCTAGTGAAAACTTGGTTTGGGTGTTGCATAAACAATTTTAATAGTTCAAATTCTTTCGCAGTCGACTTAATCACTGTCCCGTTTACTTCAATTTGCCTACTATTAAAATCAATTTTTACACCACCGAGCTTCAGAGTAGGTTCAGAAGTTTGTGGTGATGTCGATTGACTTTGGCTTCGATTTATGAGAAGTTCTGCTTCAGCAACCCTACGTAGAACAGCTTTAATTCTTAAAGCTAATTCTGAAGGGCTAAAAGGTTTTGTCATATAGTCATCGATTCCCATGTGAAAGCCAACGGTTTTATCGACTAAATCTCCTTTAGCTGTTAGCATAATGATCGGTATATTTGACTTGCTTTTGGCTAACCTACATACTTCATAACCGTCCAATTTAGGTAACATTAAATCTAAAACCATTAAATCAGGACTTTTCTCTTCTAGTTTTATTAATGCTTCTTCACCGTCGCTAGCTGTAATAACTTCATAATTTTGCTTTGTTAGTGTTTGCTCCAATACTTTTAGAATTTTAGGTTCATCATCGACCACTAAGATTTTTTTTCCCTCATTCATTAC
>SKOL01000076.1 GCA_007120055.1 Anaerobacillus sp. | reverse complement strand
CGATTCAATCGCTTCTTTGATCGTTACACCGTTTTTGTCGGTCATGTTGGCTATGTCCTCCAAATCTAGTAAACCAGTCATTGCTTTACTCCCAAGGGTAGAAATCGCAAAACGAGCCGATTCTTCGGAAACGAAACTAATAATTTCAATCGGGTGCTTCGGTTGGAAATGTTCGTCTTTCAACACTTTGATAGCGCCGAGGCCACATAAAACCCCGGCAACTCCGTCATAACCGCCACCATTGACGACGGTATCTAAGTGAGAGCCAATCGCAAAGGCTGGGGCGCCTTGATGCGCTTCTGTAGCATTCCAACGAGCGATCACATTGCCAACCGCATCTTCTCGAACGTCAAGCTTTAAGCTTTTGGCCGTTTCGATAAACACTTGACGAGCTTGCCACTCTTCATCTGTAAACGAAAGTCTAGTAAACCCTTTTTTTTTCGGGATTTCCTCCGTAACATTTAATTTTTTCAAATGATCAAATAACCATTCATTAATCTCCAAAATACTTCACTCCTGTTCTTGTAAAATAAAACGACATAAACTATTTACTGCGACAGCTAGTACCCCTTCATCAAAGTCAAAATTACTTTGGTGATGTCCTGTGGCGAGAGGTGTTCCGAAATTCATATACGTTGCTTTTCCACCGTTGTTGCGAACTTCATTCATCATATAAGTAACGTCTTCAGAACCATTCAAAGGGATTAACGGCACGACTTCGTGCACGTAACGACTCTCTTCTGTCGCCCTCATCAATTTTTCAAAAAAATCATGATCTACGTCCGTCGACGGCGCTTCACCGACGACATCTATTTTTACACCGACATCGTGCATTTGTGCGGCAGCTTCAATGATCTGCCTCGCTTTTGTGAGCATGTATTCATTTTCAACGCTCGTTTCTCCTCTCGTTTCCATTTCGAGATAAGCGTGATCAGCAACAATATTTCTACCTCGACCGCCTTCAAGTTTGCCGACATTAATGCGCGTCTCGCCCGAAGCATGGGGGGCGATCGTGTATAACTGGACCGTCGCAGTGGCCGCGGCTAATAAGGCATTTTTCCCTTGATGAGGCTCAACTCCGGCATGGGCGGAAACACCAGTAAATGTGACGTTCAGTTTCGTTGTTGCAAAAATATGTGAAGTAGTCGCGGCAACTTGGCCGACCTTTGTGGAGTGGATTCCGATATGCCCGCTTAAAAAATAGTCGACGTTTTTTAGCCAACCTTTTTTTACGATCGAATTCGCGCCACGCCCACCTTCTTCTGCCGGCTGAAAAATAATCGTATACGTACCGTTTAGGTGATCTTGATGTTCAGTAATAAATTGTGCTAAACCTAGCCCAATTGCCGCATGACCGTCGTGAGCACACGCATGCATCACTCCTTCGTGATTGGAGCCGAAATGCTTTTGATGGGGTAAGTGCCCTTCGGTGTTGCTTTCTTCGATCGGCAAAGCATCGATATCAAAACGAAAAGCGAAGTGGGGACCAGGACGGCCTGTTTTTAACTCGGCTATGACGCCTGTAAACCCACCTCTCATTTGTTCGATAAGTGACGGCTCTACGCCAGCATCGTTCGCCAATTTTATATATTTTTCTTCTTCTTCGTTTGAAGGTAAACCGTATCTGTCAGTTGAATGGTGAATCTCGGCCCCGAAATACAAACTAAATGGCGTTTGTTTTAATTGATCAATAATATAGGAAGTTGTTTGGTACTCACACCAACCGACTTCGGGAATTTGGTGGAGTTGACGTCGCCAACCGATGAGTTGATCGTTGATCGTTGCGACGAATTGATCGACATTACGTACCGTAGTCATACCTTTCCTCCTTGCCGGTTGACAATTTTTCGAGGGCATCGATCGCGACCGTTGTCATGACATTGGCACCAATGACTAAAGCTCTTTCATCGATTTCAAACTGTGGGTCATGTAACGGTTTTTGTATTTTTCGCGTTTCGATCGCCGTCCCTAACCAGAAATACGCCCCTGGATAATGTAATAAGAAGCGTCCAAAGTCTTCGCCACCTAAGCTCGGATTAACCGTCGGGGTCGACGATTCGCCTAATACAGTTTGCGCTGATATTTGCACTTGTTCGGCCCACTCCGGGTCGTTCACCGTCGCTGGGTAGCCGTCGTAATAGTTCACTTTCGCATTGGCACCCATCGATTCTGCCACACCGCTTGTAAGTTGGTGAAGCCGATCTTTAGCTAATTTTTTTACATCCTCGTCAAACGTTCTGAGCGTTCCTTCTAAAATGACGCGGTTAGCAATAACGTTGTAGCGATCTCCACCGGTAATTTTTCCAATCGTAATGACCGCTGATTTAAGGGGATCTACGTTACGACTGACAATCGTTTGGATCCCGCTAATGATTTGGTTCGCTACGACGATCGCATCAACGGTTTGGTGTGGCATACTCGCGTGTCCGCCTGATCCGTTCACTTCAATCGAAAAACGGTCGGAATTGCCCATCATCGGTCCTGCGCAAACCCCAATTTTTCCGAGTGGTAAGTCCGGCCACACGTGCTGACCGAAAATGACATCAGGACGATATTCTTTAAAAACTCCGTCGTCCATCATTTCTTGGGCACCACCGAGCGGCGCCCTTTCTTCGGCCGGTTGGAAAACGAGTAAAACCGTTCCGGATAATTGCTCACGGAATTTTTGCAGGGCAACGCCTGTGCCTAACAGCATCGCGGTGTGAGCATCATGGCCACACGCATGCATGATCCCTTTTTTCGTTGAAACGTAGTTGTGTTCGTTTTGTTCTTGAATAGGTAAAGCATCCATATCGGCACGTAGAGCGACGGTCTTCCCAGGTTTCCCGCCTTTAATAATGCCAAGGACCCCTGTTTTGGCAAAGCCGGTTCGTACCGTAATCCCGTATTGTTCTAGAACGGTTTGGACTTTTTTCGATGTTTCTACTTCTTGATTACTCAGTTCAGGATTTTTATGAAAATGGCGTCGCCATGAAATGATCTCTTTTTCTAAATTTTTGATTTCAGATTGTAGTTGTTTTTTTAACACTACTCAATCATCCTCTCTTTTTCTCTTTTTAAAAAGTTGGTGCGGCTGGTGTGGACAAGCTCTTGGAATATATTAAAGAGAGGCGTTGCAAACAACGCCTACTCGTTCATTATTTTTACCGTCAGGTCCTAAGCGAACCAACTAGCTTTCTAGTAAAATCGTTTTTGATTTAATGAATTTCATAATTACCTACGAACGAATTTACGCAACTACAGTATAGCGATCCTATTCAAAGATGAAATTCACTCAATTAATTTAAATAAAAGTCAACGCCAGGGCCAATCGGGAGTCCGAAGAACGTCCAAATGACAAACATGACGATCCAAAACGCCAGGAACACTAATGCATATGGCAACATGATCGAGAATAGTGTTCCAAATCCGGCTCGACTATCGTACCTTTTCATAAAGGCTAAAACCATCGGGACGTATGGGTTCATCGGCGTGATAATGTTGGTTGACGAGTCCCCGATACGGTAAGCTAACTGGACAAGCGCTGGGTTGTATTCTAAAAGCATAAACATCGGGATAAAAATTGGTGCCATCAGCGCCCATTGAGCTGAACCACTAAAGATGAATAAGTTTAAGATCGCTGTTAAGACGATAAAACCTACGATAACGCCCATTCCCGTCATGTTCATTCCTTCTAAAAACTCAGCCCCTTTTACGGCCACTAAGATTCCGAGGTTGGACCAGTTGAAATAGGAAATGAACTGAGCCGCTGCAAAAATCAGGACGATATAGCCTGACATGTCTGCCATCGCTTTAGCCATAAATTCCGGAACATCTTTCGTTCCTTTAATGACTCCTACCGTTATACCATAGGCGACACCAATTGAAATAAAGAAAAACAAGATGATCGGAATGATATTACTTAAAAATGGCGAAGGAACGATCGCCCCATCAACACCTCTTAAAATCCCACTGCTCGGAACGATTAACGTTGCGATAAGTAAAATATAAACAAGTCCTGCAATCCCAGCATTACGTAATGCTTTCGTTTCTAACGGTGTCACTTCTTCCATTTTTTGATCGGCAACACCAGGTTCTGCGTATTTATTATTGTATTTTCCTAAACGAGGCTCAATCACTTTTTCAGTGAGCCAAGTTCCTACTAAAACTAACATCAGTACGGAGGCAATCATGAAAAACCAATTATCTACCGGTGTTATGACAACCGATCCGTCGACGGTTTTCGCTACTTCGGTAGAGATCCCTGAAAGTAGGGCGTCTGTCCCTGCGATGATAAGGTTTGCGGTAAAGCCTGCACCAACACCTGCAAAACCTGCGGCCATCCCTGCTAATGGGTGACGACCTAACGCATAGAACACCATCGCCGCTAACGGTGGGATAATAACAAACGCAGCATCGGAAGCTAAGTTTCCGATAATCCCTGTTCCGATGATTGCAACGGTGACAAATCTAGCCGGAGCGTTCATAATCGTTTTTTTCATAAATGTCTCAATTAAACCGACTTTTTGGGCAAGACCGATCCCGAACATCATGACTAACACTAAGCCTAATGGGGCAAATCCAGTAAAGTTAGACAGCATTGTTGATAAAATGTGCAATAGCCCCTCTTGAGAAATCATGTTTCGTACCGCGACTTCTTCACCTGACCCTGGGTGAACAACGCTCACATTAAATAAACTAATAAACCATGATAAGGCAATAACTGTTAACGCAAGGTAGACGAAAAGTATAAACGGGTGTGGTAACTTATTCCCTACCCTCTCTACCACATCTAAAAACTTCGAGAAAAAACCACCTTGCTTCGGTAACTCATTGTTTGTTTTTAACTCCAAATTGTTCACCTTCCTTTTTTGGTTTTGGTTGTTGGGATTTTGTTTGTTTCGGGTTTTGGTTTGCCGGTTTGCCGGTTGCCGATTTTGGTTTCGGCATTGGTTTTCTGTTTACGGCATTTGTCTGAATTAATTCCTTAAATAAATAGTACAATATTTCGAAGTGAAAGTCATCAGTTTTTTTAGAAAATTCAGTTAAGGTGGTCGAAAAATGCAGAAGAAAACCTAGAAGAAAGCGTTTTCTTTGCGAAAAATTTTTTTTAGAAGTGCATCTTGTCCTCCTCTCGTGGACAAATCGAGCAAATGTCCACGGGCGGTGTCTGACACCATGTGAAGTGGTGCACAAAACCGAATAAAATTTACCTCTAATAGCAAACAATAAACAAAACGTATTGCTTATGAGGAGGTTTACATATGGAACGGGATGTGTGGCGTAATCCTGTATTTACGATTTCAGGAGCGATTGTACTTATATTAGTGCTGATCGGGGCAATCATGCCGGTTCGGTTTGGCACGGTTGCTGGGGATTTGTTTAGTTTTACGACGGAGAACTTTGGTTGGTTTTATTTGATTGCTGTTTTCATTATTATTATTTTTTTAATTGGTCTTGCGATTAGTAAGTTTGGGGCGCTTCGCATCGGGGGAGAAAGTGAGCGTCCAGAATTCCCTTTTTTTACGTGGGTCGGAATGCTGTTTTCCGCTGGGTTTGGCGTCGGTCTCGTCTTTTGGGGTGTCGCTGAACCGATGAGTCACTTCTTCTCGCCTCCTTTTATGGCGATTGAAGGACAAACGGAAGAAGCGGCCAGAGCGGCGATGGGCTACTCCTTTTTTCACTGGGGGATTAGTCAATGGGCAGTGTTTGCGATCGTCGGGCTCGTCATTGCTTTTTTACAATTTCGAAAGCGGGAAAATGGACTCGTATCAACGGCGCTTGAACCAGTGACCGGTCATAACCCTGTTGTAAAAAATACGATTGATATTTTAGCCGTAATTGCTACTGTGATGGGGATTGCCACTTCACTTGGATTAGGTGTGCTTCAAATGAACGGTGGAATCAACGCGATTTTAAGATTTGAAAATACGCTCAACCTTCAAATCGTTATTATTGTTTTTTTATTTATCGCTTATATGATTTCATCGAGTACAGGGCTGAACAAAGGAATACGTTATTTAAGTAATTTAAACTTAGGGCTTGCTTTAGGTTTACTTTTGTTTATTTTCATCACAGGACCGACGGTATTTATTTTGGAGAGTTTCACACTAGCGATGGGGGATTATTTAACGAATATTATTAATTACAGTTTGCGAATGCAGCCGTATGTCGGTGGTACGTGGGTGCGTGATTGGACAGTGTTCTATTGGGCGTGGGCGATTGCTTGGTCCCCTTATGTCGGTGCGTTTGTGGCACGTGTTTCTCGCGGACGGACGATTCGTGAGTTTATTATGGGGGTTATGATCATCCCTCCTTTTATCGCTTGTTTATGGATTGCGACCTTTGGTGGCGCTGCTTTATGGACTGATTTAACGTATAACGCAGGGATTGCTGAAGCCGTAGATGCGGACATCACGATGGCGTTGTTTCAAGTGTTCGAATTTTTTCCATTTACAGGCTTAATGTCGGTCTTATCGATTTTGCTTATTTTCACCTTCCTTGTCACATCGGCAGATTCTGCGACTTACATTTTAGCGAGCATGACGACGGAAGGGAGCCTCAATCCACAACGCTTTGCAAAAATTGTTTGGGGTGCACTGATGGCGGCGATTGCCGGGGTGTTACTTTATGCAGGTGGCCTTGAAGCGTTGCAAACCGCATCACTCATTTCGGCACTACCGTTTACGGTCATTTTACTGTTATTAATCCTTTCTTTTACGAGGATTTTGAGAGAAGAGCCGCTTCCAATTCGAAAAGCTGATTTGCGAAGATTTCGCAGCCTTCAAAAGGCAGCCGATAAAGAGAAGAAAAAATGAGGAAGAAGTGCGTTACGTTCTAGAAACGGGTGCTGGTTCGACCTATCCTATAGCCAAAGTGGGCCTAAAACAAATTGTAAGGATAGGAATTCATTTTAACGTTCCGATTAGTTAGCGGTATTTTTCGACAAAACTCGGGAGGTGACAGGCACCTCCAAAACGAAAGGAGGCGTTTTCCGATGTGGAATGCCCTTTTTTGGGGGACGTTTGCGGCTTCTGCGACCTTGATGGGAGCGATTATAGCGTTAAAAATTTCGATACCAAAACGAATTATCGGTTATATTATGGCGCTTGGAACTGGAGCGTTAATCGGGGCAACAACGTATGAACTTTTGGAAGAGCCTTTGGAAATAAGCGGTTTTACCGAGGTTGGGATCGGCTTTTTAGGGGGCGCCTTAATTTTCACCATCTTAGACTACCTCATTTCACATAAAGGTGGCGGTCATGAGCGGAAACGAGCAGATCGTACAGTCAAAGACACTGAGCAAACTGATGACGGGAAAACGTCAGGGATGGGGATTTTTATTGGAAGTGTCATGGATACCCTCCCTGAAACTATGATGATCGGAATGAGCTTAATTGGCGGGGGATCCGTCAGTTTGGCGCTTGTCGTCTCCGTTTTTATTAGTAACATTCCTGAGGGGCTTTCAAGTACGGTTGGCTTGCGAAAAAGTGGATTTTCAAAAAAGAAAATTCTCGTCATGTGGTCACTTGTTGTTTTTTTCTCGGCACTAAGTGCACTTGCCGGTGCAACGCTTCTTGCTGAAGCCTCCGATAGCATTAAAGCAATCGTTAGCAGCTTTGCCGGTGGCGCGATCATTGCGATGGTTGCCTCGACGATGATGCCAGAAGCGTATAAAGAAGGAGGCCCGACCGTTGGCTTTGTGACTTCGATTGGTTTGTTTATCGCCTTATGGCTCCATTATATGTGATGGGGCTTTTTGGCGAGGAAGCATGCTATGTGGAGTTACTAGTAGACAAAGAACATCTATCTCCTTCTTACAATGGTGGAAATTTAATATCTTTACTAACTGACCAACTATTTACGGACAAAACTAAAACTTAACAAAAAGGAGGTTCACATGGGATACATCGAAGACATCAGAAAATTAGTCGGAAATACGCCACTGATTTTAAGTTCCGCTGGGGTTATTTTAACCAATGAAACAGGACAAGTGTTGCTCTCTTTTAGAAACGATACCGAAGATTGGGGGCTGCCTGGCGGTTATATGGAGCTTGGCGAAACTTTAGAAGACACTGCGGTTCGCGAGCTTCATGAAGAAATGAACATTACGGTCCGAAACCTCGAATTGTTCAACATTTTCTCAGGTCCTGATTTTCAACATATATACCCAAACGGCGACGTCGTCCATAGTGTTATTACTGTTTTTTTAGCGTCTGAGTGGGTTGGTGAAATTGGTATAGATAACAAGGAAATACGTGCTTTTCAATTTTTTCACCTATCTGACCTTCCTGAAAAAATGACCAAGACGACGGGACGTCTGTTGGCGGCGTATAAAATTGCGGTGAGTGCAGATTAAGACCAACCTAGCTGTGGAAATCAGTGAACGTACCGATAAAACATAGGGTCGCTGCCGACTCAGGCAAGGCTGGAGGAGGTATATCGAGCATTTTCACAACGGGTGATGACCGATTGCAAGAACATACTCTTCCTAAAAAATTTCGGAATACAAATGACTAAAAGATAGCTGACAAGCGTTCGACAATTAAATATAATAATACTAAAGGAGGTGAGTATCATGGAAAACACTTTAAAAGAAATTTTAAATCAGCTGAATACATTAACAAAATCAGTTCATTCACTAGAGAACGGACAAAACGATCTTCGAACAGGACAAACCAACCTACAAAAAGAAGTTGCTGAACTTCGTAACGGCCAAGACAGCATGAGGAATGACATTCGTGGACTTCGAAGTGCTCAGGCGGAACTACAGTCCGGACAAACTGATCTTCGAACAGGTCAAGACAACCTACAAAAGGAGGTTGCTGAACTTCGAACAGGACAACACAACCTACAAAAAGAAGTTGCTGAACTTCAGTCTGGACAACACAACCTACAAAAAGAAGTTGCTGAACTTCGAACTGGACAAAACGATCTTCAAACTGGACAACACAACCTACAAAATGAACAAAGCTACATGCGTAAAGAAGTGGGGTTTTATTATGGAAGCATGATGAAAAAGCTGGATGAAACAAAAATAGAATTAAGCAGCGAGATCAAGCAATTTACTGCTGTTCAAAAGCAACATCAGCACGTTTTAGAGTATTTAAATGAGAAACAGTAGTCGCAACGCTGTTATACCACGTTTGATATCCACGTAAGACTCAACTAGAAAACTATAAATGTTCCTATCTTACACCTTGGTCGCTCATTACTCAAATTTTTTTCATATCAGGTGTGCTAGCCTCCTATCAACTCACCAACTTAAAAACGATATTAGTAAACTAATATAGGGGCTAGCAAACCTTTTTTGTAAATTAAAACGATTATGGCAACACCCATTTGCCCTAGTAAATGGTGCCTGGCACTAACTTTCCTAACTTATTTGTGAATTATTCACACGGTGCCTGGCACCAACTTATTCAACTTATTATCCTTAATTCATCATTTTCGATGCGGATCTCAATGAGAACTTCGTGAGTGCTTTCCATGTAGTCCCCGGTTTCGGTAATTTCGTAGATGATAATTTCAGTTGTCAGGTTGGCAACACCATCGACGAGTTCGACATGGATGTCGAGTACTTCAATGGCAGTAGTAGATTGAAAGTTTGCTCGAAACTCCTCATAAGTGTCGTTCGACTGCCATTCACTCCCTAAATAAGTATAGGCGGTAACATAATCCTGGGTAGAAATACTTTCATAAAAATCATAAACGAGATTGCGAGCTTCTGCTTCCGTCAACGTTACGCGATGATAACTGAGCGGCTCTTCTGGATCTTCCCCGTTCGACCAGGCAGTCACGAGCGACCAAATATTTTTGATCGGAATCGAAAATCCAATCACTTCCCCTTGGTAAGCGGCGGAATTAATGCCAATGACTTCGCCTGTTGTTGCTAAAAATAGTGGACCTCCACTACTTCCAGGAGCAATGGGGGCCGAAATTTGATAAGCATTCACAAACTGGTACGGTGGTAAAGAAAAGTTACGATTCACGGCACTAACGATTCCTGTTGTAACCGTGTTTTGATAGCCACGCGGGCTGCCGATCGCAATGACTCCATCACCAACTTCAGCTTCATACTCATAGGCAATCTTCATCGGTTCGCGATCTTCGAGTTCAGCCACACGTACCACCGCAACATCGACAACTTCACTCAAACCAATCACTGTTCCATTGTACGTTTGGCCATCTGGCAAGCGAACGAGAATCTCCGAAGATCCACTGACGATGTGGGCATTCGTTATAATATCTCCTTTGTCATTATAAAGAAACCCTGATCCTAAATTACCTTCCCCACCCTCGATTTGAACAACCTTTGGCTCATTTTTTCGAATTACTTCTTTTAAATCAATACTGCTCTCGGTAATGATCGTCCCTGCGATCTCAACTGGTTCATTATGTTTAACCGGTGCTAAACTAGAGAACCCACCACCACTATATTGTTCAAAGCTATGTTCAATGTAACGAAACCCGATCACAGCAGTAATGACCATTAACACCGTAAGCAACATAGGAATTCTCCAACGTTTCACGATCATCTTCCTCCTTATTTCACCGTCCAATAAAAATCAATAACCTCCACATCACCAATTTCATCAGATATTTCTAAACTTACCTCAAAAAAACCCGTTTCATTTGGCAACAGCACTGCAGGGGAGACACTCGTCCAACTTTTCTCAAGTTCGTTCCCGTCTTCATCAAAAATAATAAAGTGAGCATCAACTTCAGCAATCGGGCGCGTTGCTAGATTTTTCACTTCTCCAGAAACAAATAGCATGTCCTCATTATAATAAAAATCAAGCTTTAACTTTTCGACCGCATCATTCCAATTAAGATCTTCTTCTTCTCCAGCCTTAGCTCTCGCCTTTTCTAAACGATCTTGTTCCTCTTGGTTAAAGGTAAAACGTTTCTCTTTAACCGTTTCTTGAAACGCTAGTAGCTCTTCATTCGTCGGGTCGTAAGTCAACCCGCGATCCAATTCAAGCATTGCTTCAGTAAATTGCTTTTTTTCCAAATGCTTTTTGCCGTTGTTTATCGCCGCACTTACAATTTTTTCTTTTAAAAGTTCAGTTATTTTCGTCGCCTCTTTACTTGTAAAATCTACGGTTTTTTCTAATAGATCTTCTAAATCTTCTACCATTTGCTCATGCGACAGAGTTTCACTCACACTATCGACAGTTAATGAAGCTGCTTTAAGCCTGGTCTTTTCTTTTATTTGTACAAATAAAGGACCTACTTCTTTCGCTAAACTTTGCTCTAATTTTTCTAAAATACGTAAGCCCTCGTCAAACTGCTCGTTTTTAGCAAGATTTGAAGCTTCGTCTAACAAATTTTCATAGTGCAAACCACGTTCAATTACTTCTAAATTAAAAGCCGCTGTCGTATGATGTGGCCGCTTGTTTAAAACTTGTTCAAAATCAGCTTTCGCAGTAAGAAGGTTTCCTTGCAGAGCTGCCTCCTCCGCCTCTTTTACCATCACTTCAATAGCGCTATTTGCTTTTACTTCGTATATAAAAAAGCAACCGAGCACAACGGCAGCCACAATAAAAGTCGCCCCTGGAACAACCCAGCTCTTTCTTTTGAGGGTGCTCGCCTTTGTACGTTCTTCACCTTGTTGTTCTGTTTTTGCCCCGCAGTTAGAGCAATAATGACTTTCTTTATGTAAACTCGCTCCACATTTATGACAATACAATTTCCACACCTGCTTTCAAAACGTAAAACTCGACATATACCTACATAATATTGATACGTTTGAAAGAGCATTTTTAAGGGGGGACGGTGCCTGGCACCCAACTTATTAACTTATTCTAAAAATGAACAACAATATTGCTATTTAGCAAATGTTTGTCATTTCGTCCCCCAATAAAACTTTTAAGTAAGCGTTATGGAGAAAAAACGTTCACTTCCATCATTACTCTTAAAAGAAAAAATAACTCGATAATCCCCTACCACATACATCACTTCATGTGCCATCATCACATTAAAGTCATCCCACGCATCATCTGGTTCTCCTAACGCACTAATGACTTGTGCTTTTGTGAGTGGAACAAAATGATTATCATTAAGAAAAATAACATTCGTTTCTCTATTTTCTATATGATATTCAAAAGGTACACTATAGATTGCATCCTCATAAATATATAACTCTGACCCTTGATACCCTTCGATCGATAAAGGTTCGCCTAGGGTATTCACTAATTCCTCTGCAGGTGTCCCTAAAGGAACAACCCCTTCTCCTAGACTACCATTTTCAGCATGCTCGATTAACGCTAGTAAGTACCTCGCATTTTCATCTAATAAATCATCTTCATTCAAAAGAACATCAATATAAACCGTGGTATTTTGATGCGGCCCTTCGCTTGTGACTATATAATCATTACTCCCAGAAAATTGTTCGTGTTGTGTCCTACCCTCTTCAAAGTCAAACACTATTTCTTCAACAACTTCTACATCCCAACTACTCACATCTAACTTCAATGTTCTAAACGTATAAATGCCGTCGAATCTATCATAGCTCAATGCTTGAATAATATTTTGGTCGACTTGTTTCAATTTTGTATGAGCAGTAGAAGTTGCATACAGTCTTTCTAAGCCGGTATCTCCTAAAGCGTAAACATAGTCAATTCTAGAAGCTGATGTTTCTACTTCTTTGAAAACGAGTAGATCTGGGCTATTCTCAATGACGTAAGGTTTTGTTAGATTTGTATTTATGTGCTTGTTTTCTAAAACTATGTCTTGCAAATAATACTCTTGAGTAACTTTATTTTGAAGTACAACACGATAATCGCCTTTTAAAATAGTATCCCCTGCAGATCCGAAAATGGAAGGAAGATCTATAGTTGACACATTCTCATTTTCTGAGTATAAAAATACATTATATTCATTTCCATAACGGTCTTTCATTACTGTTTGGAACCTTGCTTTTTCTTCTTTAAATTCCTCCAGCTTCTCCCCAGAATTAATATAAAGTAGATCCTCTATATACTCCCTATACTTTTTGTTTCCAGTTAGTTCATATGCAGTTTCAAGGAGGTCAAGTAACTTCTGTCTCTCTCCAGTATGCTCATAGATGAAGATGAGTCCGTCTATTGCCTTCACCTTAACTTCTCCATCCTCTAGCATCACTAAATAAATTTCCTCGGCTTGTTTATATTGCTCTCTCTCTTGATAGTGGCTTGCTAAATGGTCGCGTAACGCATTTGGGTCATCAACAACTTCGATTCCTTTTAATAACGCAGCTTCTGCCTCTTCATACTTCCCTAAAAAAACATATGCTTGCGAAAGTCCGATATAAGCCTCTGTCGTCATTGGATCAATTTCGATCGCTTCTTCAAAAGCTAATACGGCTTCCTCATAATTATTTTCAGAGAGATACTTATTACCGAGGTTTAATTTCTCTTCAATTTGTTCTGCTATTGTTTGCTGTGAACAAGCTACCAAAAGACTAAGGATAAACACCGTTAAAAATATTACCCATTTTTTTCTCAAAATCACTCCCCCTTTTATCACGAACAAACCCATGATTTCACATTTTTTATAACATCATACTTAATAGGTATATTTAACTATCCGTAGAAATAAAACAAAATTTTATAGTGAATTCCAAATGACTCTTTCTCAAAAAAAACGTGCAAGCCATCGACGCAGCTTACACGGATATGTATTCAATTATTATTCTCTACTCTTCTTAACCACTTTTCCAATCAGCAAATAAACGACAATCCCAACACTCGATCCAGCGCTATCAATGATAACATCCGTTACTTCGCCTGACCTTCCAGGAATAAATAACTGATGAACTTCATCGGAGATCGCATACAGCACACAAACTAAGAACGCTAACGCGATACTACGTCCCCCTTTTACGCCGCTTCTTCTCAATGCATTGATCACTAACATTCCAAGAACTAAGTAAACAAAGAAATGCGCATTCTTGCGAACAAGGTAATGAAAATGATTGATATCATAATCAGCATTAGGAGCTATTTTTTCAACCGTTGTAACGATTATTTCTGTAACCCCCTGGCTCAACTCACTCGATTCAGAGCCTGGCTGGTGTGAAAAATAGAAGATTAACGCCATCCAGGCAATGACTGCTGCCCAGGAAAGAATTTTATACATATAAAACCAACCCTTTAACGTATTTATCAAAAATATATACTATTAACATACAATAGAAAAAGCCAAGTTTCTACACTAAGGTAAAACTCAGCTCTGTTGCTTTATTTATAAGGCGCATTCTTGTTGTTGATTGGCTTTTGTCTCAAATTTTTGTAGTAGTTTCACACGTAGTGTGAAGTAAAGAGGAGATTGGTGGCGGGGTGCGTCCTCAAAGCTAAAAGTGACATTCTTGTAGAGAAGCACCTTTTAAATTATCGTTTATATATTCACCATTACTTTTATGTATAGCAATACGAGTTATTTTACTGGAACTTGCACAAACAACTTTAATCTGTTTGAAATCTCCTCAACTAACTTCTTCGAATCTATCGTATGATCATTATCTGCTTTATCACGTGCATATTGAAGTATATCTAGTAAAGCTTTTTCATCTAGTGTATTTTTAGCGGTCAATTTTTGTAACCCTCCTAATACCTACTTAGTACCTATTTATTTTCCTATATTAGGGTACCATAAAAATAGACTGAAAGTTACATAAATAGTTCGACAACTTCTGTCGAATAAACTCGACTTCAACTTATTAGGTGCCAGGCACCTAACTTATTAACTTATTTAAGCTAAATGTCTGGTTGCGAGAATGAATTGAACGCCGACTATCTTTACTTTTCAAAAACTTATTAAGCACCATCTTATTATAGAAGACACTCAATGAGAAAATAATTTACAGTAACTTACTTGAGTGAATTTCATAATTACCAAAAATGAGCCACATCATGCAATATATAGTTTGCAATGGTTTTGACGCAACTATATATTGATCTTAGTGGCGGTAATAATGAATTATGAAATTCATTGGACATAAAAAACAAGGATGACAGTAAGGGCTCCCCCCTTGCTGCCATCCTTGTTTGACTATTATCAAATAAAACTGAAAACAGGTACCGCCACCTGTGGACCAAGATTTTCGAGGCCTGCCATGAACCGTCCACAAAGGCCCTCCCCCTTCATAGTATCGTCAGCATTTAATTCAGGTACGAAAGTTAGTAGCTTGGGACAAAGTTTGCAAAACTAATAAGTTAATAAGTTAATAAGTTAAGTGCCTGGCACCCGAAACAGCACTCTTGTTTGGACAAGGTCTTGAACGGATCCATCTTTGGCACTTCTTGTATACACTTGTAATACGCCAGCCCCTGTAGTTGGCTCCCTGTCAAATGCGATCCTATCTCGAAAACGTCCATATACAGGTCCGCTCGCCTCTGCGGTTGTGAACGACTCCTCAGTGACTACGACCTCATTATCATCAACAACTCGGTAAAGGACGGTGGCTTCAAATGCTCTTGCGTATCCTTCGATGACTTGGTTATCCCGAATTGTGAATCCTGGAAAAGGAAGTGTCACGACGATGTTTTGAGACATCGGAAGTGGTATTATGAGCCGCATTCCTTCCATCAAAACATCAGGTGAAAAGTGAGCAATGCGAGCATTGGCTTGCATAATTACCGGTAACGCAATCCCTGTTCTTTCTGAAATTCCAGCTAACGTATCCCCTGTTTCTACTTCATAAATGACTGCTGGGATTTGAATTTGCTGATTAGGTAAAATAAAATTCGGGTTATGAATCGTTCGGTTTATCCCAGCTAAAAGCTCGGGGTAAGCTGAAAACTGCTGTGATAACATTCCAACCGTATCACCAGGTTGAATTACGTAAAGAGTGACAGTTTCACCTGATATCCACTTAGGAATGATGAGCAATTGATTAGGGTAAATCACATACGGATCGACGAATGGCGGATACAACGTATTAGCACGAGTAATCGCATCGACAGTACTCTCGTATTGAATAGAGAGGCTATAAACAGTATCACCAGGTCGAACCGTATGAAGAATATGAGTTCCAAACATGATCGGCATTATTCTCCGCTCCTTTTTTGTTAATACTGATTACTATGATGGAAGGATGCGGAAATATTCTTAAGTAGTTGAGCCCATTGGTTTTTATTGTCACCACAAAGGGGCTATTATTGTCAGTCATCCAACTTAGCCATAGCCACTTTCTCTCAATCCCTTTTATCTTCTTGTATACTCATAAAGTTCTTTCGTTAAAATACGAATTTCTTCTATTAAATTTTCCATTTTATCTTCATACTCACGTGTATTAAAATTTTGCCGTTCAAGTTGTAATTCGACGATTTGATCAGCTACTTCCATCAAATTCGCGACGTCTTTTTCAATTTTTTCCCCTGTTACTTTAATAAACCCGAAAGCACTTTGAACCGACATCGCGGTAAGGTAATAGTAATAATCTTCATCAAAACCTGCGGCTTCAAGTCGCCCCTTTTCATGCTGTGGTATTTCTTGAAATGCGGAATACAAATGCTCTGTCAATTCAATGATATTCGCTATTTCTGTAACCCGCTGGTCATCATGAGGTTGTAGGCCATTTTTGCGTCGCTCAACTTCGACTACATTTACAGATGTAAACGTTTCTGCTTCTACGATAAAAGGAGCAAGCGAACGATCGAACGATTTTTTTTGTGAAATTAATTCTTCTAACAATAAATTGAAATTATCGACTAGCTCAGTTTCACTATGCACAAAAATTTGTTCTGCCATGTTTTTAATTCTTACTACATCTCTTTGGTTAAAACCATACACTAAGTCTTCTACCTCAAAATGTTGAATAAAGTTGTACGTATAGAGCGCCACGTATTTTAAAAGTTCTTGTTCTGTTTTGATCGGTCGAAGTCGAGAGTCGGGCGCTAAGTCCTTTAGCGCTTGTTCAAACACGTCTTGGAGTTCTTCAAATTCAGGTGGTTCAACAATTTCGGTTAGAGTTTGATCACTTTCTTCGGTTGCCCTATCCTCAGGGGAAAAGTCTGCAACAAATATCATAAAAATAGCTAAAGTAACGACACTTGCAACCCCTATTGTCAGCCGCTTTATGAAGAATGAACTCGCTTTTTTCTTTTCATATTTAGATGACATTTTAAACAAGTGATTATGAATTTCATCTTGCGTTGTTCGTTCAAACTCAGGTTTAGGAAGTGTGCGTAGTTCTTTGATGAGATCATCATATTTTTGATTATCATTCATAACACAAACCTCCCTTTTTCTTTTTGTAATACTTTTAAGGCACGATGGTACGTCAAACGGACTTTATTCTCACTCCATGCGAGGATATGAGCGGTTTCTTGTACCGTGAGTTCTTTAATCCCTCGTAGCACGATGACATCGCGGTAACTCGTTTTTAATGATTGAATAGCGTTGTATAGTTCTTTTTGTCGTTCGTTTAATTCAATGATCCCCTCGGGAGTTTCGCGATTTATAACCTCATGTTCTGACTTTAATAAAAGCGCCCCTTTCAATTTCGACCTTTTTTTCCTTCTAATTTCATCAATAGCAACGTGACGAGCGATGCTAAAAAGCCAAGTTTTAGGTGATGACTTTCCTTCATAAGAATCAATAGATTTAATCGCCCGAACAAACACTTCTTGAACTAAGTCTTCTACATCTTGAGAACCTATGTAATATATTAAAAAATGATAGATATCTTGACTATGTAGATAAAACCACTCTGAAATTTTTTCATTACTGGACATCCTACTCTCCTCCGCCCCATTTTTCCTCTACCAATTAGTCGTCTTAGGAGGTTATTTATTTCAGTTTATTTTTGTTTTTTGGTGCCTGGCACTTAACTTATTAACTTTTGTTTTTTTTGGTGCCTGGCACTTAACTTATTAACTT